>JANQSX010000216.1 GCA_028279085.1 Bdellovibrionales bacterium | reverse complement strand
CATGTTTTCCTCCACCAGGACCCAAGTCAATCAAGTAATCACATGACTTAATCACATCCATTTGATGTTCTATTACAATTACTGTGCTGCCTTTCGCTGTTAACTTTTTCAAAACAAAAATCAATTGTTCAATATCTTTAAAGTGCAGTCCTGTAGTGGGTTCATCCAGAATATAAAGTGTTTTTCCTGTGTTCTTCTTTGATAACTCACGAGTCAGTTTAATTCTTTGTGCTTCCCCCCCCGATAAAGTTTTGGAATTCTGGCCTAGTTTTAAATAACCAAGTCCCACTTGTTCTAATAAGTCTAATTGTCTGTGTATTAAAAAATGATGAGTAAAAAAGCTTCTAGCAGTGGAAATATCCATGTTTAAAATATCATTTATATTTTTCCCCTTATACAAAACATTCAAAATATCCGCTGAATAACGTTTTCCCTGACAAACATCACAAGGTAATACAGCCGAAGGTAAAAACAACATCTCTTGTTTAATTTGCCCCACACCTAAACAATTCTCACATCGCCCCCCTTTAATATTAAAACTAAAATCCCCCGGAGTATAACCCCTCACACGAGCGGAAGGAACCCCGGCCATTAAAGAACGGATATGAGACATAATTCCCACATAAGTGGCCGGAACGGAACGAGGTGTTCTCCCAATCGGTTTCTGATTCACCGCCACTACTCTATCCAAAAATTCCAAACCTTTTATTTCCTGATAAGCACAAGGCTCACTAAAAGAATATTGATTGAAATATTTCAAAAGCGCTCTATATAAAGTGTCCATAATTAAAGTGCTTTTCCCACTTCCTGACACTCCCGTCACCCCTACCAAACAAGACAATGGTATTTTGACATTTACTTTTTTTAAATTATTTCCACAGGCTTTTTTTATTTCTAATATTCTTTCTGTACCAATTTTTCTTTTAGATGGAACAGAAACTTTCTTTTTACCTGATAAATAATGACCTGTAATTGAACTAGAAGATTTGATAATATCCTGAATAGAACCTTCCGCAACAATTTTTCCTCCTTTGCTCCCGGCAAGAGGGCCTAAGTCAATAAGATGTTCAGCAGAGCGAATGGTTTTTTCATCATGCTCCACCATCAAAACTGTATTCCCACGATCTCTTATATGAAATAAAATATTTAAAAGCCGATCTTGATCTCTTGGATGCAAACCAATACTAGGTTCATCCAATACATACAATACCCCTATTAATGGAGAGGAAATCTGGGACATAAGACGAATCCTTTGTGCTTCCCCTCCCGACAAAGTCCGAATAGGACGATCTAAACTCAGATACCCCAAACCCATTTTTTTTAAAAAACCTAAATCAGATTGAATTTTTTCTAAAATTTTATCCGCCACGATTTTATATCGGGTAGGAAACTTAAGATTAGTACAAAATACACTTAATTCCTCTATGCTAAGAGAGGATAGCTGAGCGATATTTTTATTTTTTATTTTCACATTCAGAGCAAAAAGGTTTAGACGGGTACCTTTGCAAGATGGACAGACAGTTACCGCCATATCTTCTTCATCTGTTTTTTCCTCTACCCAGGACTCTCCTTCTATCTGTTCTTTTGAAAGATACCCAAGCCCATTGCATTCTACACAAGCTCCTTTAGGATTATTAAAACTAAAAAGCCTAGGTTCCAGTTCCGGAAAACCAGCAAGACAAATCGGACAAGTAGCATGAATAGAATAATTTTTTACCAATCCTTTAGAATCCATGCGTTCTACTCTAATTCGCCCCTCTGTTAAATCCACCGCTTTTTGTAAACTCTCTTTCAAACGAGGAATATATTGCGAATCCACAATCAAGCGATCAATAAGGAGATCAATAAAATGATCCTTTCTTTTTGAAAGTTTTTTTGCACTAGCCAGTTCTATCCATTTTCCATCCACTCGTGCACGTGAATAACCAGCCAACAAAAATCTTTCAAATTCTCTTAAATACTCCCCTTTTTTTCCTTCAGCTACAGGTGCTAATACAAAAAAACGGGTGCCTTTTGGAAGGGTCATCACTTCTTTTGCAATTTGTTCAATAGAGCTTTTTTCCAATGGTTTTTGGTGCTCTACACAATAGGCAGTTCCCAATCTGGCAAACAATAACCTCAAGTAATCATAGGTTTCCGTTACTGTCCCTACAGTAGATCGTGGGCTACTACTGACGGATCTTTGATCAATAGCCACTGCCGGAGAAAGTCCTGTGATAGAGTCCAGATCAGGTTTTTTCATCTGAGAAATAAAAAAGCGGGCATAAGAGGATAGACTCTCTACATACCGACGTTGCCCTTCAGCATACACTGTATCAAATACTAGAGAAGATTTTCCACTTCCGCTTAATCCTGTCACAATACTGATTTTATTACGGGGAATAAAAGCATTAATGGATTTAAGGTTATGTTCCCTAGCCCCATAAATATAAATTCCATCTTCCTCCTTTTTTCTCTGTTTCCTAGGCATTAGTTTTCCTTCATGTGATGTGTGTTTCCTAAACTCTTATAAAGACACATTTAACACTTAAATTTAAGCGGAAAAACCGCCAGGGATTTGTTTTGTGATATGGCAGGCCACTTCAAAAGGATGCAAACTTTCAAAATGTTTTACATGAATATAAAAATCCTCAACCCAGGATTTTTTTTCTAAAAGATCTTTAATTCTCCTAGCTGCGTCTTCAGAAAACATTAAGTTTTCGCTGTTAAGTTTAGCGAATTCCTGCTCATCAGCTTTTTTCACAGCCGTTTGAACAGGGGTTCCCAACACAGACTCCACTTCATCAATAAGATCAATTAAACTTTGTTTTTCCTCTTTCACTTTCAACTTTATATAAGCTAGACTTTTTTGTGCATGAGGAGTGGCTGAAATAGATTGCTCCTTTCCCAACCAACGAAATATTTTATCCTTTTCTATATGAGAAGAAGAAAAATCCCCTTGAAATTTATGTTGAATAAGGGCACGGGCCAGGCTGGCAGAACAGGGACAGGTGGAGCTATAAGTAATCTGCAAACCCATTATCAAATCCTCTTTTCCATCCTCCGATAAATGCCCCTCATAAAATACCGGATAACAACGCCAGCCTTCTAAAGAATCACTCTTTAGCGCTTTTCTTTTTATAGGCCATTTCCAGTTAAACTTAAGATAGGCTTTTTTGGAAATACCTTTTTGAGATTTAACCAGTTGATACAAAAGCTCTTTTACTGTCTTTAAATTTAGTGTCTGTGTTCCCAAAAAATCATGCAAGGCTAGATAAATACGGGACATGTGGATTCCCCGCATTTTTTCATCATCTAAAGACACCATTGCCGTTACATGGGAAGGCAGTTGAACAACTTGAACACCTCTCTCAACTTGTATAGGCATTTCCAGATCTTCAATCCCTACACGATCAATAGTTCCACCCACAAAAGGCTGTTGTTTGGACACATCCTCTTCAATTCGCTCTATTCCCAATTTATCCATAATAAAATCTTTCCTTTCTATAAAAATCTAAAGATAAAAAAATTAGCTCAGTAAGACTACAGTATATTTGATTGAGCTGTCAAAAAGCTATTTTTCGTCATTCCCGCGTAGGTTCGTCATTCCCGCGTAGGTTCGTCATTCCCGCGTAGGCCGGAATCCAGAAACTGCTCGTTGCTTTTACTGGATTCTGAATCAAGTTCAGAATGACAAAGAGGCTCGTCATGACTTAATCCGAAACAGGAGAAGATTTTGTAACCTCCACCTGAAGAGGGGTTCTAAAATGCATATCCTGTTGAGGAAAGGCTATCACAATATTATTAGTTCTAAATAGTTCATCTATTTTAAAGCGAATATCACTGGGAATTTGCTTCAATTCCATAATGTGATGAACCTTCACCCAAAAGGAAATGGAAAAGTTAAGCGAATGATTCCCAAATTCCTTAAAAAACACAATGGGACTGGGGGATTTAAGAACTCTCTTATGCTCACTAACAGCCTGTATAAGCAATTCCTTCACCTTTTGTGTGGGAGAACCGTAAATCACACCTACATTTATTCTTCTTCTCACAATATCATCAGACAAAGTCCAGTTTAAAACATTTTTTTCCAGAAAAGAGCTGTTAGGCACTACAATATGAGTATTGTCTATAGATTTAATTCGCGCCGCTCTGGCACCAATACGTTCCACTTCTCCTGTTAAACCATCCACTTCCACTATATCTCCCGCTCGGATAGGTTGTTCTAAAATGACAATCAATCCACTAATAAAGTTGTTCATAATATTTTGAGAACCAAAACCAATACCTACAGCCAAGGCTCCACCAATAACGGTAAAAATAGTAATAGGAATATTAAGAAGCCTTAAAGTAAAAAGGCACAAAACAATCATGGCAAAATAAAGAACGAACGTGGAGATAGCATGTCCAACGGATTCTTGAACATCTAACCTTCTTAAAATCACTTTTTCCAATTGGCGACTAAGTTGGCGTAATACATAATAACCAACAATAAGAAGAGTAATTCCAATAACGAGTTGCCCAAATGTAATGGAATTCTTATCTATTTTAAATAAGCTCCAATTCCAGATACCAGGAATTTTAGCCCACAAATCCGTAATAAGAAGATCTATTTGATACCACAATGCTTTCCACATAATACTTTCATATTGGAAACAACTTCATTATCGGTCAAGAGTTTTTATTGAATGCAGGACAAGCGTTTATTCACACTCTTGTTATTCCGAACTTGATCCGGAATCCAGAGATAACTTGTCACTCTTGTAAACTGAAAGCCATTTTGATGGCTTTCACTATTCCGGCGAAAGCCGGAATCCAGTAAACTGAAAGCTATTTTGATGGCTTTCAGTATTCCGGACTTGATCCGGAATCCAGAAACTGTTTCTATATTGTTGAATTTGAAGCCTATCATCATGATGGATAAAAAATTATGAAAAGTAAGTTTTTTTCCTGGTTTTGTTTTGCGGTTTTGTGTTTTTGCCTTCTGATTATTTTATGGGGGGCCTGGGTTCGCATTTCCCATTCCGGGGACGGTTGTGGGCAAAGTTGGCCCAGTTGTCAGGGAAAATATCTGATAGATTCCGGAGAACAGGAAAAAACCTGGATTGAATGGATCCATCGAGCCACTTCCGGCCTTTTCGGTATTATGGTTATTCTATTAGTGATTTTGTCCTTTTTAAAATTTCCACCTAAGAACCCTATTCGTAAAACCGCTGTTTTTATTTTATGTTTTACTATTAGTGAAGCTCTCATCGGCGCCCGATTGGTATTAGCCGGACTTACCGGTAGTGACACATCATTAGCCCGGGCATTAACTATGAACATTCATCTATTAAATTCTTTACTATTAACGGGTAGTCTTTTCATCTGCTGGCGGTTTTCACTAGGTAAAAAATTATCTTTTTCCAAAATTTTTAATAAAGATAAAAAGAAGCCTATGATTTTTATTTTTATTTTTTTTCTCATTGCATTCTTTGGATCTTTCTCCTCTTTGGCTTCCTCTTTGTTTCCCTCCCATTCTCTTTTAGAAGGAATATTTTTGGACTTTAACCCTCAGTCTCATTGGCTTATTCGTCTTCGCCTTCTACACCCTTTGTTGGCGTTACTCTTTGGAGGGGGTTTGTTATTTTATTACCTGTTTCGCTTTGTCACACACCCAAAAAGGAAATCCAGCTTAAATAAAAGTATCATTATTTTTTTATGTCTGGCTTTACTTTCCGGTATAATGAATCTTTTATTGCTTTCCCCTACATTTTTAAAACTCACTCATCTGTTTATCGTTTATTTATTAGCCATGAGCTGTATATTGTCTCTGGAGTCTTCACAAAACAAATGTAATGTTTCTTAAACAAGCCTCTTTTATAAAAACTTTTGCTTATATACTTTATAATTTTGCTGAACAATTTAAAATCCGAGTTTTCTCACTTTATGGTAATAAAGTACTAAAACTCACCAAAAGCTCTCGCCTTGATATGCAATATAAATAAACAGTTCTTATTAATTTTTTAATCTGATAATACTCGGAATTAAAACATAAATACTTATTATTATAGGTTTTTTTAGAATTAAAGAGACTGGTTTTCAATCTGTAATTGTACAAAAAACAGTGAATTTCTTACATCTGCAATAATAGCTTGTCAAAAAAAAGAAAATATGTTCTTTTTCCGATAATTAAAAATCTTAAGAGGAGGTTTCTGTAAATGAGGTATTTACTATTAATTCTGATTTTTGGTGCTTTTTTACCTTTTTCTTCCGTTGCGGAAGAAGGTGAAGTTGAAAAGTTTGATGTAGTCGGTTCACACATTAAAAAAACAAGTACAGAAGGTGCTTCTCCTGTTTTAGTCATTGACCGTGAACAGATTGAAATGTCCGGTTATAATTCTGTGAGTGATGTTCTACGGGATTTACCGGTAGCTTCTTTGGGAGGACAAAGAGAAGCTTCCCTAAATGACATTTCATCACAAACAGGTACCAGTCTTAGAGGAGTACGTAGCAGTGGTATTTTAGTACTTATCAACGGAAGTCGCGTAGCCCCTGTTGGAGGAGATTCCACGGTTGATTTGAATATGATTCCCATTTCTGTGATAGAAAGAATCGAAATTTTAAAAGAAGGAACTCCGCTTTACGGTTCAGATGCTCTGGGTGGTGTTATTAATGTTGTAACTAAAAGTGATTACGCCGGAGGACAAGTAAATGTTCAAGGTTCTCTCGTACAAAGAGAAGCGGGAAACAGTGGGTCTGCTATTGCTTCTTTCGTGGACTTTTGGAACTGGAATGATACAGGACATTCTGCAGTGGATAATTCATGGGCCGGAAAAGGGGATGCAATAAATATCGATGCGAGTTACGGCGGCAGTGCAAATGATATTAACTACATAGTGGGTGGGCAAGTTCGTCTTAAAACTCCTATGTACTTAAGAGATCGTTCTTTTGGAAAACCCAGACCGAAACATTATTCCAATGTGGGAACCCCCGGTACATGGTCAGATGATGGAGGCACTACCTGGAATCCTGCACCAGGGTGTCCTGCAAAAAATGTATCAGAAAAAGGAATTTGTAGATTTGATTACAGTCCCTTCATGCAGTTCACGCCACAAGTCCTCCAGACGAGTGCTTTTTTCCAGGCCGATAAAGAAATTAATGATATGACTCTTTTAGGAAGGCTTATTTATAATTACACGAGATCTCATGCTGTATTAGCTCCTGCACCGTCCGGTGCTATGTTCCCGGCTGATGTCGTACAAAAATGGGGTCTTTCTACAAGTAGTGACGCTTTAGTTTTATATCGTCTTGTAGGTGAAGAGGGAGCGGGACCCAGAGAATTTGTCACCAATCATCACTTTTTTCAGGCTCAATTTAGTGCTGTAAAACCCTTTATGAACACACTGGAATTGGAAGTGGAGCTTAATTTATCCGGCTCCCATTACTTCGCGGAAGGAGTAGGAGGTTTTGCAATTACGCAGGAACCTAAAGTCAATACGGAAATTCCTGAAGATCCTAAAGAAAAGAAAAAAGTTGAAGAAGCAAATAAGAAAGCTAAAGAAGCTTTAGAAATTATGAAAGAAGATAATAAAACAGGCTTGGTTGAATTAGCCAAAGCAGGAAAATTTAATCCAATCAAAGACAAAAAAGATGATATTTCCTTAGCCGCTTATAAACCCACCACAAACACTCACTCCAATGTGATAAGTTTGGAACCTAAACTCACAGGTGAAATAGCTGAAGTTAGCGGCCAACCTCTTCTTTTCGCCTTGGGAGCCTTAGGGGCTTGGCAAAGATACAATCAACAAAGTGATCCAATAAGCAAAGCCGGTGTACAGTGGGGCGGTGGTGTTGTCAGTGAAGGTTCAGGGGACCGTTGGTTAAGTGGTCTCTACGGTGAATTATCATCTATACTGTTTGAAATGGTGGAACTTCAGTTAGCTGCCAGAACAGACTACTACTATAGTGATGTTGGTTTCACTGGCTTCACTGAACAAAGCATGTTTGACGATGAAGTCTCTTTACCATTTTCTCCTTATGCCACCTTGTCTTTTCAACCGATAGATGAATTAAAAATAAGAGCCTCCTGGGGTTTGGGATTCAAAGCACCAACATTACTAAGTGCATACCATGATGAAGTGATTTCTTATCCTTTCCTCGTTGACTATGTTAATTGTCCTCCGGATTCCTATGACCATAAAAATCCTAAGTGCGACAAAACACAACAACAAACTGTTTTCAAATCTAATGAAAACCTTGAGCCGGAGTTATCCCAGTCTTTTAACTTAGGTATTATTGTAGAGCCTGTAAAAGAAATTTCTTTCAATATAGATTATTATCGAATTAATCAAAAAAATGTTATTCCAAATGCATCAGACGGTGATTCATTAGAGGAGTTTGTAAGAGACATCATTTTATATGAGCAAAAACATGGTGTAGAAAAGTTAAGACAACAAGGAGAATTTGATGTAGCACGACATGGAGATGGTTCAATACAAAAAATCTCAGTACAGTTGTCTAACTTGGCTAAATATGAAGTGCAAGGATTGGATTTAGGAGTAAACTTATCACTTCCATTAGCTGATGGGTGGGATTTTGGATTAGGTCTTGAGCACTCTCATTTACTCTATGTTGAAAGACAAACATTTACAGATATGGATCCAGAAGCTTCCGTTCCCGCTTATGAATGGATGGCAAGTCTCTTTGGTATGGATGAACCGGAAAAAGAAAACACATGGTATGGCTACCCTAGATGGAGAAACAAAGCTACACTTAGTGTAATGAATAAAGATATGGGGCATAGAGTTCAGTTAGTTATTCACAATATCCCAGAACAACTCAAAGCACCTGAAGCTGAAGAACTTACAACAGAACACTACTGGCAATTGGATCTAGCGGGAACTGCCGCTTTATCAGACAGCACCAGCTTAACAGTAGGAATAAGAAATGTTTTTGATCAAGAACGTCCTCACAATGAACTTGATTTTAAAAACAGCGGGTATGTTCACTCCGCTCTATATGGTATCCGGGGACGAACGATTGATGCAAGGCTGACTTACAACTTTCAATAGTAAGTTTTGTTTAGTTAGTTAAGTTTGAAGTAAAAAGGTATCGTTGTTGTGATTTTAATAAAATTTGGGCTGGCTGTTTTGGCAGTCAGCCCCTTTTTTTTGTCAGCTGATGAAAGTAAAGTTTCTTACCCGAAATCATCCATTTCTATATATAAAGATTCTTTATATATCTCCAAAAATGAATCTCAGCTCAATAAAGTGATTGAAGAGCAGATTAAAAACCATCAAAAAGGGGCTAAATCCCAAAAGAAAGTGTCTTCTCTTGCAGAAGACACAAGAGATATTATCAGCGAATATGAAGTAACTTTACGTCAGATTGAAAGTGTTCGCAGTTACAATAAACAAATCAAAAAACTTATTGAAGACCAAAACAATGAAATGTCTTCCATACGCACACAAATTGTAGAGGTTAAACAAACAGGGAAAGACATCGTTCCTTTAATGTTAGAAATGACAAATAACCTGGAGCAATTCATAAACCTGGATGTTCCATTCTTAATAAAAGAACGGATAGAACGGATAGAAAAAATTAAAACAATTATGGACCGGGCGGATGTTTCCGTATCTGAAAAGTACCGCAGGCTTATGGAAGCCTATCAAATTGAAAACGAATACGGAAAAACTCTGGAATCCTACCAAGGTATCCAAGAAGTAAACGGGAAAAAACTGAGTGTGAACTATCTACGCGTGGGTCGCATCGCTCTTATTTATCAAACACTGGATGGGAAAAAACAAGGCTGGTGGAATCAAAAAAGTAAAAAATGGGAATCTTTAGCTTCCCGTTACAGTAGAGAAGTTGAAAAAGGACTTAAAATGGCTAAAAATCAACAACCCCCTGATTTACTCACTTTACCTATTCCCTCCCCTGTAAAAACCACCTTAGTAAAAATGAATGAAGAAAAAAAACCTTCATCTACTATAAAAGAGAATAACAATGAGTAAAATACTTTTTTTATTTTTACCTATATTAGCATCTTTATCTCCGGTTATATCTCCTTCTGTACAGGCTGATACTTTGGACAATCTTTTAAAAAAAGTTATGGAAGAAAGACAGTTTGAATCCAAAGAATTTCAAAAAAGAGAACAGGAATTCAAAACAGAAAAAAATCAACGAAATGCTTTACTAAAAAAAGCCTTGCAAGAATTAAAAAAAGAAGAAGCACTCAGTAAACGTCTTACTGCTGAATTTGAAAAAAATGAAAAAGAACTGGCTATTTTAGAAAACGAATTAAACTTAGCTGTAGGCACTCTTGGAGAATTATTTGGCGTGGTCAAACAAATCGCGGGAGATTTTCGTGGACAAGTTTTAAATTCTCTAGTGTCATCTGAGATATCCGGCCGGGAAAAATTTGCTGAAAATATTTCAGCTAGAAAAAAACTTCCTACTACAATAGAACTTAGAAAACTTTGGTTTGAAATACAAAG
The DNA here is from genome assembly GCA_028279085.1 of Bdellovibrionales bacterium. GTDB lineage: Bacteria > Bdellovibrionota > Bdellovibrionia > Bdellovibrionales > UBA1609 > JANQSP01. Next base: position 2,506 of record JANQSX010000216.1, on the reverse strand, counting down.
AGAAATGACTGAACTAGGAAAGGTTACACAGTTTGAAACAGAAGTTGTCACTTTGGATGGAAAAAAGTCCACACAATTTGTTACACGTGTGGGGGGATTTAATTTAATCAGTGAAGGAAAATATTTAAATTTCCAAGGAGACCCTGCACAAATTGTAGAACTAGCCAGACAACCGGAAAGACGCTTTACCCGTTATATTAAAGGAGTGGAAAAAAAAGTTAATGCAGAAAAAGATCATTATCCTATCTTCGCTTTAGACCCTACCAGAGGTTCTTTGATCTCTATTTTGATCCGCACCCCCAGCTTGTTTGAAAGAATCCGACAAGGGGGTATTGTAGGTCTTGTCATTATCTGTGTACTTATTTTCGGCCTCGGTCTTGTAGTGGAAAGATGGCTTGTTATAACCAAAGAGGAGAAAAAAATAAATGCTCAATTAAAAAGTTCTGAACCCAGAGAAGATAATCCTATCGGTCAGATTATTTCCGTTTATATGAAAAATAAAAACCTGGATATGGAATCTTTGGAAATGAAACTCAACGAAGTGGCTATTAAATACCTTCCGAAAGTGGAAAGAGGTATTAGCACCATCAAGCTATTAGCGGTTTTATCTCCCCTACTTGGATTATTAGGTACGGTAACAGGAATGATTTTAACTTTTCAATCTATTACCCTCTTTGGAACAGGAGATCCCAAACTAATGGCCGGTGGTATCTCACAAGCACTAATGACAACAGTCATGGGGCTTTGTTGTGCTATTCCTTTATTGCTTTGTCATAACTTCATTTCCAGCCGCTCTCAAAGACTGGTACAAATACTGGAAGAACAAACAGCCGGATTACTAGCGGAAAATCTCTTCTTGGAAAAAGAACAAAACAAGGAGTAACACATTAAATTTAAAAATATGCCGGTTATCCTTTTGGTAAAGCTTGTCATTTCGGCGAAGGCCGGAATCCAGAAAATGGTTGTAACTCCTGTAAACTGGAAGCCCTCTAAGGGCTTCCACTATTCCGGGGTAGGCCGGAATCTATTTAAAACTGCTGGAGAACGGTAAAACAATGAATATTTTTTATCATTTTTTTGAATCTATACAAAATTTTATGGGTCGTGGAGGCTGGGTTCTTTATTTAATTTTTTTCACCATTTTTATTCTATGGTTTTTAATTGTGGAGAGATTTTGGTATTTCCATTTTAGTTTTAAACAAGACAGCAAATCTATTTTACAAAAATGGAAAAATCGTTTTACCTCTCATCCATCTATCTCTCCTATTATATATTTACGACTCAGAAAAGCGGATATATCTATACTAAAAATGCTATTAAACAAAAATATTTCCAATATCAAAACTCTCGTGGCCCTTTGCCCCCTTATGGGTCTTTTAGGAACCGTAACAGGCATGGTGGCTGTTTTCGAAATAATGGCTGAAGTGGGTACAGGAAATGCTAGGCTAATGGCCAGCGGTATTTCCATGGCAACCATACCTACGATGGCCGGAATGGTAGGAGCTTTATCCGGTATTTATGTTATTCGTATATTGGAAAATCGTACAACTGCATTAAGCATAAAAATAGAAGAAAAAATAACTTACGAACAAAAAAACAAGAGTAATAACGAATGAGAAAAATCTTTAAAAGAAAGTCAGAAGAAAGCGGCATTGATTTAACCCCCATGTTGGATGTTGTGTTCATTATGCTTATCTTTTTTATTGTTACCACCTCCTTCGTGAAAGAATCCGGTATTGATGTCAGTCGTCCTTCTGCTAAAACCGCGAAAAAAAAACAACAAGCTTCTATATTAGTAGCAATTAACCAATCTGGAGAAATATGGATACAAAGGAGAAAAGTGGATATTCGTGCTGTACGAGCTAATATTGAAAGATTGCATGCAGAAACTCCGGAAGGCACCGTAGTTATTCAAGCCGATAAAAGATCAGAAACAGGATTATTAGTGGATGTAATGGATCAGGTTCGATTAGCGGGTGTGGAAAGTATAGCTGTTTCCGCTAGTGAAAAACACTGAAAGCCCTTAGAGGGTTTTCAGTTACTCTGTGGCAAAACGCATGTTTGAGCTTTTGAGCTGACTTTGAGTCAAAAGATTTCAGCTATCAATATATTATTCTTTTAATAAATAAAATACCTATTTATAATATCATTATGCCTAAACAAATAAAATGTCCAAAATGTTCTATTCCCATGGAGGAAATTTTAACAAAAAAAGGAATTTTAATTGATATATGTTCTCAATGTAAAGGAGCCTGGCTAGATAGAGGTGAGTTGATTTTTTTTGCTAAAGATAGAAAACCTCTAAGAGACTATGAAAAAAACGGATTAGAAAAAATACAAAAAATTAACGACCAATGTCCAAGATGTGCTTCAAAGATGCAATCAGGTCATATTCCTTCTTACTCTTTCCAAGTAGAAGAGTGTCTTTCCTGCCGAGGCATTTTCATTGATGCCTATGAATTAAAAAAAATACAAGGTTTAAAAAATTTTCAAAAACTCTGGAAAG
>JANQSX010000205.1 GCA_028279085.1 Bdellovibrionales bacterium | reverse complement strand
CTTTATTTGTTTTCTAAAAATAACATTAACAGCCCCTTCTGCTCCCATGACTGCAATCTCCGCGCTAGGATAAGCAAAATTAATATCTCCTCCAAGATGTTTAGAACCCATGACAATATAGGCTCCCCCATAAGCTTTTCTTGTGATAACAGTGATCTTTGGGACAGAAGCTTCTGCATAGGCATAAAGGAGTTTTGCTCCATGAGAAATGACAGCTCCATGCTCTTGATCCGTACCAGGTAAAAACCCCGGTACATCCACAAAACTAATAACAGGGATATTAAAACAATCACAGAAACGAATAAAACGGGAAGCTTTTTCACTAGCAGAAATATTAATACAACCAGCTAATACTTGGGGTTGATTAGCTACAATACCTACACTATAGCCATCCAACCTTGCAAATCCTGTAATAATATTAGGAGCAAAACTGGCTTTTAACTCTAGAAAAAAAGAATCGTCCACTACTTCTTTGATTAAAATTTTCATATCATAGGGTTTTTTGACTTGGTCGGGGATAATTTGATTAAGAACTTCTGAGCGTCTTTCTATCGGATCTCTTGATTCCTGTCGGGGAGGATCGTCTAAATTATTTCCAGGAAGAAAGTTCAAAAGAGTGCGGATCATCATTAGACATTGTTTGTCATTTTGACAAGAAAAATGGGCGATGCCTGATTTTTCTGTATGGGTTTTTGAACCTCCTAGATCTTCTTTACTAATTTCTTCATGGGTGACCGCTTTAATTACATCTGGACCAGTTAAAAACATATAACTGGAATTTTCAATCATAAAAATAAAATCAGATAAAGCCGGGGAATAAACAGCCCCGCCTGCACAGGGACCCATAATAGCACTGACTTGAGGAACAACACCGGAAAGGCGAACATTTTGCTTCATAATGTCTCCATAGCCTCCGAGAGCACTCACTCCTTCTTGAATACGGGCGCCCCCGGAATCTTTAAGTCCAATAAGAGGTGCACCATTTTTTGAAGCTAGATCCATTACTTTTAAAATTTTATCCGCTTGTGTACGGGACATACTGCCACCAAAAACGGTAAAGTCCTGACTGTAAACAAAAACTTTTCGCCCGTTTATTTTCCCATATCCTGTTAAAACCCCGTCTCCGGCAATTTGGTTTTTTTGCATATCAAAATAAGTACAACGATGAGTAATGAAACGATCTAACTCTATAAAACTTCCCGGATCCAATAAAAGATTTAAACGTTCACGGGCAGTAAGTCGTTCACCCATTTTTTGTTTTTCTTTTTTTTCTTTCCCTCCACCTTCTAAAGCTTTTTTATTTTTTTCTTTTAGTTCTTGAAGTTTTTGATGAGTGGATAAAGTTGTAGAAGCGGCTTCTTTGTGGTTTAGAGGTTTTCTCTCTTTTAGAGAGTTTGATATTGATGATTGTGAAGTTTTATTTTTCAAGCCACACCTCCTACTATAAATTATTAAGAAATATCGAACTTTTCGGTTTATTTAATACATTATTAACTGTTTTCAAAAAAACTCCGTCCATAAAGTCTGGGAAAAGCTATGGCTTCTCTGACATGTTTAAGACCGCAAATCCAACTAATAAATCTTTCTAAACCCAAACCAAAACCAGAGTGTTGAGTGCTTCCATACCTTCTTAGATCCAGGTACCATTTTAAATTTTCTTTTTCCACTTTATGTTGTTTTATCTTTTCTTCTAAAGTTTTTAAATCATCCTCTCTTTGAGAGCCTCCTATTAACTCTCCATACCCTTCAGCACTTAAAAGGTCAAAACTTAAGGAAAAATCAGGCTCTTTTTGATCCGTTTTCATGTAAAAAGCTTTTGTTGCTGAAGGATAATGATGTACGAAAACCGGTTGTTCAAATTGAGAGCTGAGTAAGGTTTCATCCTCCCCACCAAAATCTTCACCCATTTTAAAGTTTATACTTTTTTTTTGGAGAAGAATTTCCGCTGCTTTTTTATAGTGCAGTCTAGGAAAGGGAGGTTTAATTTTTTTTAAAGGTTCTATATCCCTCTCTAACATTTCTAACTCTTTTTTCCTGTTTTTTAGCACTTTAGAGACCAGAAAAGTAATCATTTCTTCTGCTAGGTTCATACATTGTTCTAGATTATAAAAAGCCATTTCCGGTTCTACCATCCAAAACTCTAAAAGGTGTCGACGGGTGCTGGATTTTTCCGCTCGGAAAACCGGATTAAAACAATAAACCTTTCCAAAAGCCGCCGCTGCCGCTTCCATATAAAACTGTCCGCTTTGAGAAAGATAGATTTGATTTTCTTTAAAAAAGTGAACAGGAAATAAAGTAGAGCTTCCTTCACAGGCATTAGGAGTTAACACAGGAGCTTCTATTTGCAAAAAGTTTTTTTGACAAAAAAAAGTATGAATGGCATGGATGATTTCATGACGAACCCTTAAAATAGCCCAAGGTCTTTTGGATCTTAACCATAAATGTCTATGTTGAAGTAAAAAATCAATCCCATGTTCCTTCTTACTTAATGGATAAGGAGCGGATCTATTGATTTGTTTTAATTTTTGTATCTGGACTTCAAAACCATCTTTCCATTGTTTTACCAACCCTTCTATTTCTACAACGCTTTCCTGGGAAAGCTCTTTAAA
>JANQSX010000201.1 GCA_028279085.1 Bdellovibrionales bacterium | reverse complement strand
CTTAAAGCATGTGCTGGCTGATAGTGGCTGCGTATGCAACATGAAGTATAGTAAAAGAAAAACATTCCTTGTTTTTCGTACTTGAAAAAGAAAACTTTTTAAAAGGTAAATATGCATTTGAATTGTGTATATAATTCGATACAATCGGGATCACAAGAAAAATATTCATGTTATATGAAAAATATTCCAAACAAAGATAAAGAATTGTTCAAAAAATGAGCAGAGGGTGAAAGAAATTCATACTAATTTGAGAATTTTTCACAATGTCGCTCTATTACTGGAGAAAGAAATTTCTTTATAGTATATAAGACTGCAATTGAATTGAACTTTAATAAAGTCTATAATCAATAAGCCTTTGTCTTTTGGTTGAAAGTAAGTTTTCCATAGGAGAATCATAAAATGATAAAATATATATATTTATTAGCTTTCTTTTTTGTTCAATCAGCCTGGTCTGCTTCTGAAGACACTATGCAGTTTGCAGAGCCACCAAAACATATCTCTTATTATATGCATTATTGTCATGTTCGTGGTTCTATAACTTCAGAGTTAATAAGTTCTGATAAGTCAGATCCAAAGCAAGCTTGTGCAGATGCTCATATGGAAGCAGGTCAGTCATACCCTATGCTTCATACCTGTTTGGATAAAGACGGAAATATTGATAGAACTGTTTATTCACCTCTATCTCAAGAAGAAGCTTGTGGAAAAGAAGATGTAGTTACTTTAGAGAGAATTATTGAAATTTTATGTAGAAATGATGAGGATCCCAAAAATTGCAAATCTGAAAGAATGGCGTCTATTCAAGAAAATCGATTAAAACAAGAAAGACTAATGGAGCTTATTGGACCAGAACAGTATGAATCAGGACAGTACTTGAAAAACCAGGGAAGGCCAGGGGAGTTTGTTGAATCAGGGCGGTATTTGAAAAACCAGGGAAGGCCAGGGGAGTTTGTTAGTACACAATATAGACCACCATTCTTCATGGATGAAGGAATTGCTCGTCCTGTATTTGATGATGAAGATAGAGTTTCACTGCTATACAATCAGATATTAAAGTTACAACAATTCAACTTTCCATATCAGGATACGAGATTATGTGACATAAAAGATGAGTTAGTAGATCCAAATCTCTGTATAGGATGGATCGATCCTGAAAATCGACCAAGAGGTAGATAAAAACTTAAGAAAGTAAAAATAAAAACTTTTTTTCTCATGTGTTTTTCATCCTATGATGAATTGTATGTAAAAGAATTATTTATCTTGTCCTTTATTAATATCAAACATGGGAATTGCCCCTCCTGTTACCCTAGGAAGTTTACCATCCCATTTTTCCATTCTCTTGTATTCAATTAAATGCGGATTTTCTCTAAGTGCACGAGCTTCACGTCGAATAGCATTAGCTGTAGCGATACTTTCAATTTTTATTTTTTCAGCGATAGCCTCTGCATCGGTAATTTTTTTTATTTTTTCATTTTTTGCCTGAAGGGCTTGTTGCTCAGCACGCACTTTCATCTCGATGGATCTATTAAACTCATCAGAAAAATCAAACTCTGTTATAGCGACATTGGCTACAGATAAAGAGTTCACATTTAAACCTTTCCCCTCCAAAGTTTTTTCTAAAAATGCCGTAATTGTATCCCCGATTTTTATTTTAACTTCGGGACGTTTTTTAATAAGTTCTTCAGCTGTATATTGTGCCGTTACAGCTTTCACACTTTCTTCGACGGCAGGTTTAAGTAGTATATGAGTAACTGATTGCTCATTTCCTATTTTTTGATAAAGATTTGAAACCTCACCTAAAGAAAATTGAATAGAAACAACCGTTGATACTATTTGCAAGTCCTTGGAGCTAGCTGAAGTTTGTTGGTTAAACTTAAGCAACTTTACACTGATATATTCTACTGTTGTTCTTATAGGTGTTATAAGATGAAGTCCTTCACTAAGGATACTATTGTGATTCACCTTTCCCCAGTATTTTACCACACCTGAATGACCGACTGGTACAATACGTATAGAAAAAAATGCAATCGCTACAACTATTATTAAAATAGGTACAATCCATACTTGTTTTTCAAGAAACTGATTCATTTTCTCTCCTTTCTTTAAAAAGCAAGGTCACAATAGACTAAGAGTGAGGAAAAGACAATTCATTTTCCTATTTACGTGGTTCTTTTGATAATTACCTTGTAGATTATTGAAATTTCTCTGTGTATATCTTCTTCATACTGGGGTTTGTTACAAACCACACAAAAATAGCCATTGGAACCAATGTAAAAATATAGCTTATTATTTTATTTGATTGAATTAAAAAATCTATTTCAAAATAATAGCCTGTAAAAGTGAAAAGTGACAAAAGTATAAAACAAAGGAGTATAAAAAACGTCATCCAGATTTCTGACCTTCTATAAAACAAAGCTAAGTCTAAATCAGGAGTCACTGGCTTTCTCTTTAAGCAATGTACTAATACGCCAAAACACATAAGTTGAGCTATCATAAGCTTAATAGCCCTTTTGTATAAGGTTTCCATAATTGTTGGATTAGAAAATAAGTATAAGAGGCCCAAGATAGATATAATAAAGAGTATAGAATTAAACACTATAAGCCACGGTGGTAGATACTTGCTCAATACTCTTGGCACTATACTTGCTTTTCGAACCTCCGGTGCTGGAATCTCAGAACGCATTTTTTTAAATCTGATCGTTTCATACCCCAAATGCGGAGCTAAGAAAGCAAAAACGGAAAGTAAGTGTACCCCATACATGATTTGGGTGTTTGCCGTAATAAAGGAAAATCCAATAGCTACCAAAAATAAGGCCCCTAAAATATAGTGATGTATTCTTACCGGTGCTGGGTATTTTTGTAAAAAATCTGGGTTGCCCTTAACCCAGTTTTTATTCTTTGAAAGCGCCAGTTTATATGAAAATAATGAGAGTATAGGCGATGCTATAATTTGAAAAATGATAACCTGCAATCCGTATATAATTGTGTCTAAAACCAAATGATCCATATTTTACCCCCTTTCATTTTTAATATTTTTAATTGTTTGCTTTAAAATTGTTTCTATTTGATTGATAGAAAGCCCCATACCCTGAGACTCTTCTAATAGGTCTCTAAGTTTAACTGAGAGCCAGGTCTTAGAATGGTTATTAATATTATTTAAAGCGTTCTTATTGATAAAAGTGCCTCGACGACCAGCTGTTATGATTACGCCATTTCGTTCTAAAAACTGATAGGCTTTAGCCACCGTATTGTGATTGATTTCAAGATCTGATGCTAACTGCCTTATAGAAGGTAGCATGGCTCCGGTTTTTAATTGCCTATCCGTTACAGCCTCGCAGATTTGAAAAATAATTTGTTCATAAACAGGAGTGGCTGCGTTTACATTAATGGTTATTTCCATAATGGCCTCGGAATATGTTTCATATATTGTACTATATACATATAGTACAATATAGATTAAATGTCAACATATCTCTTAAATATTTAAAATAACAATTATTTTTTTATGGTGTCAGTAGTCGGTTTTTTTCTTTTATTTGTAAAATCTGATATATACTGAATGAAAATTTTCGCTTTATCTACAAAAGCTTATTATCTTTAAACAATTGTGAATATTTTTCACCGTTTCTTATTATCTGGTTTTGAATATTCTCGGTAAATTTGCTTCGTTAATTCATTTTATGTATAAAGTAAGATCAAAAGTTCAAGTTAGGGAGGACAAAATAAAAATGATTCTAATTCTCCTATTACCAGTTATGAAAAGGTTTATTTTTTTATTTTTTATTATCATTTTTCAGATTAAAGCTGTTGCACAAGATTCGTCAGCTGTTTTTACAATTGATTACCAAAAATCAAAAAGTGAATGGACTCAAAAGTACCTTCTACTTCAAATACCATCTGTTAGATGTGAGGGTGAAACTATTTTTTTTACAGGTGCAATTGACCATTCGTCAGTAAGGAGGTTGTTCAAATTAGTTAATATGAAATATCCAGTTGCACGTAGTGAAATTGTCAATATTTTATCTGAGGTTGGAGTCAACTACCACACTGATATGCCTGCAAATCCAAAGTGTGATGATGATGATATTTTTGAAAAAAATCATTATTTTTATATTCTTAAAGATCTTAAAAAAAAGAAGCAAGACCCTGCTTTGGCCCCCACATGTCAACCCAAAAAATTGGTGATCTCAAGTCCAGGCGGGGAACTTCGAGCTGCATTACAACTATACTATTTTATCCGAAAACATTCATTATCCGTTGAAATTCCAGATTATGGTATCTGTATGTCGGCCTGTACCCGTATCCGACATTTTTCAGAGTCATTTTCTGCAGGCCCTAATTCTTTGTTCATGTTTCATAGACCTCATGTAATGGGACACACTATAACACACCGAATATTTAGAGTATGTCTAACTTATAAACAGTTTATTGAAAACCAGATACTGGAAGCTTTTTGGCAATTGGAAGATCTTTTTCCGGAACAAGTAATAGAAGGGATCAATCAATTTGAAGACTTTTACGTACCTTACCATGTATTAGAAACATGGAATTATTAACAACAAAGTCAGGTTTTTATTGATAAAACTCAAGTAGTTCCAAAGCATCCTTTAGAAAAATATGAAAGTTTTACAATCTTTTAATACTTTATTTACAAATTTCATAACAAAAAATGCGGTCCCAGTTCATGGATTAACGAAAAGTGCTCAATACTGGAATCCTATCCCAGCTATATTAGATGTAGGTAAATTGGAGGCAAAAGCAAAAATAGAACTGCCCCTACTTAATCAGGTAGGGCGCAAGGCTATGGCTTATAGCTATAGCCTTTGCTTTTTTAGGATTCTTTTGAAAACAATTGTTTATATAAACGAGTTGTAAAAAAATATTTTCTCATAGCTAATTATTTCTAAATATTATAATCAATGTGTATTACTAATAAACAATAAAATAATTATGAATAATTTCTAGATAGCATTATGTTTCATATTGAAACAATAATAAAAATAAAAAATGCTGTTTGATATTTTTTATATTTCTTGTTGTAATAATTTTTTCAATTTTGAATATGTTTCATTATCAAAAAAGGAGTTCTTAATGTCTATGCCCACTTTTGAAGAATGTATGGTGCCAGTACTTAATTTTATAGGTTCAAGGGATATTTCCTCTACATCTGATATTATAGAAAACACAACAAAGGTGCTTAACTTATCAGAAGAAGAAAAAGGTGAACTCCTACCTAATAGCAGACAAACAAAAATTTATAATAGAATCAGTTGGGCTAGATTTTACTTATTTAAAGCAGGTTTAATAAGTAGAGAGAGAAGAGGTGATTACTCTATAACAAAACTAGGTCGGAGTCTTTTGGATAAAAAGCCTACATCTATAGATAAACAATTTTTATATGAACACTATCCTTCTTTCAAGGAGTGGATGGACAGTTCAAAAGTTAGAAAACAAGATTCTTTATTAGATCTTGTTTCTTATGAAAAATTAGATCCTTATGAACGTTTAGAAAAAAACTACATATCTTTAAAAGATAGTGTTTTAAGTGATTTGTTAGATCGTGTAAAAGAGATAGACCCTAAGTCTTTTGAGGAGCTTATTTTAAACCTTTTACAGAGAATAGGTTATGGAGGATCAGAAGGGGAAGGTATTAAACATACAGGTAAAAGTGGTGATGAAGGGATAGACGGGGAGATAAAGCAAGATCGTTTAGGTTTAGATAGGATTTATATGCAAGCTAAAAGATACAAAGAATCTACAGTAGGTAGACCTGAAATTCAGAAGTTTGTAGGTACATTGAGTAGTAAAAAATCCAAAAAAGGACTTTTTATAACAACATCTACATTTTCTAAAGAGGCTCAAGAGTATATTGAAAAAGTTGATTCCAGATTGGTGTTAATTGATGGTCAGAAGCTTGTAGAGCTTTTATATGAACACAATCTAGGTGTAAAGAAAGAGAAAATTTTTGAATATAAAAAAATAGATGATGATTTTTTTGAAGATCAATCTTCTTTTCAATTTAGAAAAATAGCTTAGAATTTTAATCAAGGAGAAAAAAATATGACAGCAAATGCTTTATAAAATCAATAAGTGATTCAATATTGAAGTTACGTAAGGTAACTGGTTCTTTAGTATCTTCTCTTTGGTGAGTTTTCTTTTTCAAGAATCAATTGCTCCATTTTTTCCTAATCTCGTATTCAACCAATTGATTAAAAAATTACCTTCTCCACGAATACAAACTTCAAAAGGTGATTCACCAAAAAGTAATGTATTAGGAGTGGAAAACCAATTCACAGCTTCTTCCACATTATTTTTAAATACTTCAATAGATAAATCTGTACCTATAACTACTTGTAAGATTCCTTTTTTTATATTCTTTAAAGTACTTAATTTAACTTGTTCATTATATAATGCTTTCCTGTTTATCTTTGCTTGTTTAGCAATATCTGTTTTATTGAAAGGACTGTATTTAAAAAAATTTTTAGGTCTTAGATACTGAAGATCAGGACTTAAAATTTTTAACTTGTTTCCAGGGATTCCCATATTTATATCCATAAAGTAGCCTCCTTCTTGCAAAATTAGAACATTATAGAGTATATCCTAAAAGTGTTACTTTTGCGAGTATTTTATGTGTATTATATGTCCAAAAGGGTAGTATTTTTAAATTGAGATTCAAAAATTGTTTTGTATGATAAGCCAATTACATGAAAATAATATGGAGCTGAGGGGGATCGAACCCCTGACCTCAGCGCTGCCAGCGCTGCGCTCTCCCAGCTGAGCTACAGCCCCAAAAGGAGATTAATTTTTTTATGACTGGATTCCGGATCAAGTCCGGAATGACAGTCGTTTAACTGTGGATTCCGGACCAAGTCCGGAATGACAGTCAGTTGCCGGAATGACAGTCGTTTAACTGTGGATTCCGGATCAAGTCCGGAATGACAGTCAATTGCCGGAATGACGAGCCTCCACCGGAATGACAATCAAGACTGGATTCCGGCCTACGCCGGAATGACGAGCCTACGCCGGAATGACGAGCCTACGCCGGAATGACGGCAAGTCCGGAATGACAATCAATCACTGGTTAAAACATCACCTCTCAAGACTTCCACTAAAGCATTTAGAGCATCTGTGGAAGTAAAAATGCCTAACTCACCATCAGAAGTTTTTACTAAAGCGCTTCCATATTTATTTTTAGACATGTCAAAAGCCACCTCGGATAGTTTTGTTCTGGAATCAACTAAGTAGGGATCTTTTTGCATAATGTCTTTTGCCAATAAGGTGTCACTGTTATTGGCGCGATAAGAGGAAAATACATCTCGCTCACTGATAATACCGACAAGCTTATCATTTTCCTGAACAGGTATGTGCCGAAAATTTTCTTCCTGCATTAATCTTTCCAGTTCACTCAATTCTGTATCCGGTTCTACTACCTTTGGACAGGGAGTGGTAAACTCCTCAACAGTTAAGTTTTTTATTCTTTCCCATTTTTGTTTTTTGCTCATTCAAGCATCCTTTCCTTGTTGGTATTAAGTAATTTACAGACTTTGTTATTGACATTAAATGATTTACAGGATTTTTGCAAAAAAAAGTATTAATAAAATGTACTATTTTTAAAGGTATAGGTAACCTTACAAAAAGAGGAGTCATTCTTGAAGCAAAAGAAAACACCTTATTACAAAGACATACGATATGTTCAAATTTTTTTTATGGGCATCTTACTTAGTTATGGTGTATTAATATTTGATTTATCTCTTTTGTGGACACAGGTTGTTCTTACATTTATTGTTGGTTTTTTAACACAGTTTTTTTGGATAAAGGAATTAAAATTAAAATATAATAGCTTCTTAAGTGCCTTTATCACATGTTTGAGTTTAGTGCTTTTGTTGAGAAGTAGTAGTTGGTGGGTTCATCCTTTAGCTGCTTCTATTGCTATCAATTCAAAGTTTCTGATTCAATATAAAAGGCAACATTTCTTTAACCCTTCCGCTTTTG
>JANQSX010000195.1 GCA_028279085.1 Bdellovibrionales bacterium | reverse complement strand
CGGCTTAACCATTTTCCCAACCTGAGCGAGAACATAAGCCGCCAGACGACCCGCCTCCCTCAATAATGATATTTCCCGATCTGTTAAAGGAGCCATATTAAAAAACACCTATTTATAAAAAAAAGAGCCCACTTCTTTTAAAAAAGCAGGCTCTCTTAATCAGAATTAGTAAAAAATCTACTTCAGGTTTTTACTATTAACCTTTGTTGCTTCAAACATACTGACTTGTTTTTTGTTTCCAAAAAGCCTTTTCAGAGTGTCATCCAGGTTGATGTTTCTCCTGTCTTTTGAGTCCTGTAATTTCTTTTTCTTCACATAGTCCCAAAAGTGCTTGATTGCTTTTTGTCTTGTAATTCTTTTAGATCCTACAATTGCCGCCAGCTTGTCTGAAGCTTCCAGAGTTTTCATAAGAGCCGGGTTCAATTTTCTCTTTTTCTTTTTTACCTTTTTCTTGGCTTTCTTCTTTACTACTTTCTTCTTAGCCTTCTTTTTAACTTTCCTTTTTGCTACTTTTTTCTTTGCTTTCTTCTTTACTACTTTCTTCTTAGCTTTTCTCTTTACTACTTTTTTCTTAGCTTTCCTCTTCGCTACTTTCTTTTTAGCTTTCCTCTTTGCTACTTTTTTCTTTTTTACTGCCATGCTGACCTCCAAATTGTATGAGCTATTTTTCAATAGCTTTGTCAATTAACAAAAATGATAATAACTCTAAAACAAGTTCTTATCAAAAGAAAAATTAAAAAAAATCAATAATGACTGATGACAGTAAAAAATGAACTATACTTATATGAATATACATTCTGATCTCTATTGAAATTCAGACAGAATCCCTAGCTTTTTTCTGGCAAGGGGGAGAAGACAAAACGGGAGAGTCAACAACCCCCCACTCCTCCGGTGTAAGAGTCTTTTGAGAAAAAGCATGAATCGGACCTTGCAGCTCTTCTTTTAATGCTTGATACACTTTCTGATGACGCTTAACAGTGCTTAACCCCCTAAAATCCTTAGAAACGATTAATACACGGAAGTGGGTCTCAGAACCCTCAGGAACCTGATGATGAGGGCTTTCATTGATGATTTCTAGCAGTTCAACATGGAGCTGAGTCTGCAATTTTTCCCGTATTCTACCTTCCACATTCATGCCTACTACTTATCATAAATGTATATAAATGAGAAGAATAAAGCCTATTGAGGACAAAACTTAATCGGTATTAATCCAAAATAATACAGAAAGACTTAAGTCTGGCTAACCTATCGCGGCCCCTCCTCAAATAACAAGGAATAAAGTATGTTCGTATTGCACTTGTAATTGAAAGATTTATTTAAGAAAAGTGTATTAAAAAAATTCAAGCAATACTTTTATCAGAAGGCCTAAAACCAGTAATTTTAATAAAAATCGCCGGTATTTTTCATAAGGTCCCAGATTAAATCGCCGACCAATAAAAGAGCTTGGAAAAGCCCCTAATAAAATGAGTATAGCCACATTCCAATGAACTAAATGATCGGTCTGAGAACGTCCCAAAAATAAAGAACCTAAAGTGCCTATAGTGGTTAAGCACATAACAGCATTCACTGTTGGAACAACCTGCTTTTTCTTCAACCATTTAAATTCAAAGAGTATAGGGCTGAAAACAGCACTCCCCACTCCTGAAATACCGGTTAAACAACCACCAAAACCACCTAAGAGAGTTTCCTTGAATCCACTTTTTCTTAAATTAAGATATGACAAAGGATTTAATAAAACCACTGATAAAGCCAATACCAGCCCCATTCTGAAAATGATATCCATCCCCTGTACACTTATATAAGATACTAAAACGGCACAACCAACAGAACCAAGAGATAAATAAAAAAAGCAAGGCCAATCCACCAAACCTTTTCTGATAAAGGAAATGCTGTTTATAAAAACAGTAACCATAACCACAAATAAGGAAGTGGCCATTGTTTCTACAGCACTAAGGGGTAAAAAAAGGGGTAATAAAGGCACCATAACCAAACCACCACCCACCCCTAAAAAGGCAGAAGAAAGACCAATACACACACCAAGAAAAAAAAGGGATAACTCAACGATAATTAACTCACTAAATGAACAATTTACTCTTTATCTCCCAACATATCTTCCGGTTGAACGATGCGATCAAATTCTTCAGCAGTAATATACCCTAGTCGTAAAGCTTCTTCTCTCAATGTGGTGCCATTTTGGTAAGCGGCCTTAGCAATTTGAGCCGCTTTATCGTAACCGATATGAGGATTTAAAGCAGTCACCAGCATAAGAGAACGTTCCAAATTCTGTTTTAATTGATCTTTGTTGGCTTTTATACCCTCCACACATTTGATTCTGAAACTTTCACTGGCATCCGCCAGCAATCGTATAGACCGGAGAACATTAAAAATAATCATTGGTTTAAAAACATTTAATTCAAAATGTCCATTAGCTCCTCCTATAGATACAGCAACATCACAACCCACTACTTCCGTGCAAACCATTGTCAAAGCCTCACTTTGCGTGGGGTTAACTTTTCCCGGCATAATAGAGCTACCTGGCTCATTAGATGGAATAAAAAGTTCATTTAAACCGGCTCTCGGCCCACTAGACATGAGGCGAATATCATTGGCCAATTTCATCAAACTACAAGCCAGAGTTTTTAATGCCCCACTTAATTCCACCAAGTCATCATGAGCGGAACTGGCGGAAAAACGGTTTTTTACAGGTACAAAAGGGTATCCGCTTTCTCCCGCTATAAAAGAGATGGCCAGTTTGGCAAAATCAGGATGGGCATTTAACCCTGTACCAACGGCTGTTCCCCCCAGAGTTAAAGAGTAAAGCCGCGAAAGACTATCTTTGATTCTCTGTTGATTAACGGATAATTGATGAGCATAACCGGAAAACTCCTGTCCCAAACTGAGAGGAGTCGCATCCATTAAATGAGTTCGTCCCACCTTTATTACATCCGCAAATTCTTTAGCTTTAGAGTTAAGACTCTCTTCCAGGTTTTTTACGGATTTTAGAAGATGAGCGTGCACTTGACTAACAGCCACTATATGCATGGCTGTCGGGAAAACATCATTTGAAGACTGACCTTTGTTCACATCGTCATTAGGATGAACACTTTTATCACCTGGCTGACCCCCTAGAATCTGAATAGCACGATTAGCTAGCACTTCATTGACATTCATATTACTTTGAGTGCCGCTTCCCGTTTGCCATACCACTAAGGGAAAATGTTTATCCCACCGGCCCTGCATTATCTCGTCTGCCGCCTGAATGATCGCTTTTGTTTTTTCTTTACTTAAAAGAGACAATTTTTCATTGGCACGAGCAGCATTTTTTTTTACTAAAGCTAAAGCATAAATAACTTCTATAGGCATTCGCTCTGATAATCCGCCAATACGGAAATTTTCTAAAGAACGCTGAGTCTGTGCTCCCCATAAACGATCTTTCAGGATACGCACTACACCTAAACTATCCGATTCCTCTCGAAAAGACATAATCCATAATATCTATCAGATTCCTATTCTAAGCAAGGAATTTATCATTAGAAAATCTGACTTCCGAATGGGCTTATGAGTTGAATAGAATCCTTGACTTTATAAGTGAATTACTTATATTTACGGCTTAAAATTTCAAGCCTCTATGAACAAGGACTCTAGAAATGGAAAAGCAAGCTACAACAAAAAAATATTGGCTTATGAAGTCCGAACCAGGCACTTACTCCATTTATGATTTAAAAAAATCGGGAAAAGACTTATGGGATGGTGTGAGGAATTATCAAGCCCGTAATTTTATGATGAATGATATGCAGGTAGGTGATGAAGTTTTGTTTTATCACTCTAATGCAAAACCCCCTGGAGTTGTGGGCCTCGCCCGTATTTCAAAAAAAGCACAACCGGATCCTACGGCCTTTGATCCTAAATCTAAATATTATGACCCTGGTTCCAGTAAGAAAAATCCTCGATGGTTTTGTGTGGAAGTAGCTTTTAAATCCATTTTTAAAAGAACCCTATCCATTGAAGAATTAAGAAAAGAAAAAAAGCTTTCCAAAATGCTTTTATTAAAAAAAGGCCAGCGGCTTTCTGTTATGCCTGTTACCCGGTTGGAATATATGCATATACTAAAGATGTCTAAATAAAAAGAAGGTTAAAACATTGGAACCTGATAAACCTAAATCTGAATTAAATTGGCTTATTGCCGCAGGAGTGGTAGGTGCGGATATCGGCACTTCTGTATTTTATGGTACCGGTATTTTATTCCCTATTGTTGGCTACTTTGCCCCTCTGTTTGTACTAACAGCCTGTCTGGCTATGTGGATATTCAAACGCACTTATGAAGAAGGCTTAGCTATGAGTCCTTATAACGGGGGCGCTTACTCCATGATCTTAAGAAGCCTGGGAAAACAACCAGCAGTGTTCGCTGGCGCTTTAACTTTTGTATCTTATCTCGCCACTGCTGCCGTCAGCTCCTTATCAGGAGCCTTTTACTTATCCTCTCTTTTTGAAGGAGGACTTGATCAATCCACAGTGGTGCTTATTTCATTTATACCGGTCGTTTTATTTGGCCTACTGAATATTAAAGGAATAAAAGAACCTGCAAAAATTGTCACGGGTATTTCTATCGTCCATTTTGGATTACTTATACTCATTTCCATTTGGGGTCTGGGTTATATCTTATTTCATTTTTCAGAAATTAATTTTTCTAAATTTGGCGATTTTTCCTCCTACCCTCGCGCTCTGACAGGAGCCACTTTGGCCTATGGTTTTGCTGCCGCCTTTCTGGGTATCACAGGATTTGAGTCTGCAGCTCAAATTGTGGAAACATTAGAGCACCCTACTTCACTGACTGTCCGAAAACTCTACAAAGTCGTCATCATTGCTGTTTCTGTAACAGCGCCGGTTATATCCATTATGTGCTTAACTATCCTTACACCGGATGAAGTACAAGGTAACATTAACTACCTTCTATCCGGATTAGCAAACAAAATAGGGGGACAGTTTCTGCTGACTATAATTGTGATAGATGCCACTCTTACCTTATTCGCAGCCACTAATACCGCTTTTATTGGCTTCATCGGATTGGCCACCACCATGGCCAAAAACGGAAACTTACCTCAAATCTGCCTTAAAAGAGTGACCCATATTATTCCCAAAATAGAGGGGTATCCTATTATTTCTTTTAGTCTAATGGCCATCGTTATGTCTATGTCCGCCCTAGTAGCTGGTGAAGTGAAGATTGCCGCCAAAGTATATGAAGTGGCTTTTTTGGGTGTCATGGTCAGTTTTGCCTTGGGAGTTATACTAATGAGAAACAAAGGACTTCGAAAATCCACTCCAACACAATACCTATCTCAATCCGTTATTAAATTAAAAGAAATAAAAATCCCCGTTCCTCCTCTACTGACACGTGTGATTCTCATTTTTGCTCTTCTACTGTTACGAGTGTTACTAGTCAACAATATGAACTTTGATCGTTCACTTGTAATGGTTCTCCTAATAGGAATCTTATTGCTCCTACCTAAATCTGTGATTGATAAATCCATTATTAAATTAAAAAATGAAATAAAAATTCCTATCCCTCCTTTATTAACATGTCTCATTCTTAGTTTTGCCGTTTCATTTTTAGTAATTAATGCTAGCGCTGATGTTTTATTTATGTTGACTTTCCTAACGGGAATCACCTTAATACTTATGGCTTTTTATCGTTGGGGAGTGCTGGAAGAAAGACTAGAGACACATACCGATCTTCGTTTGGGTTTAGGGCAATTTATTCATAATGTAGATGAGTTGCCGGAAAACCTCCCAAAACACATTTTATGTATTGGAGAGCACAGAGTGAGACGCCTCCTCTCTAAAACACTACAATCTGTCTCTGAAAAACACCCAGGACCTTTTGAGTTGATTTTATTATATGCGGAAGATGAAGAACCTACTGCCAATACTATTTTTTATGAAGTGCTACAACGAGTGGTGTCCCAACAAATCGCACCCATCTATCAAAATAAGGACATCATTTTAACTGTTAAAATTTTGCCTGGAAATCTACTGGAGGGTCTTAGAACACTGAAAAAAACAGTTGAGCCAAAAGCGATTTACTTTGGTGTGGGTAGAGACCCAGAGCACTCCGACGAAATACGAAAATACATTTCCAATGAAATTGAATACCCTATTACTACCATTCATTAAGATTCCTAGCGGTATTCTCATTCATACCTTTGATATAAGCTATTTCCTGTTTTTATTCTCAAAGATAAAAAAATATTGCCTTTTAGAGGGCTTCCCATTAACCTGAAATATATAAAGTTTTAAAATCTAAATAGTTACAAAATCCGGCTTTAAAAGCCTTTTTTATTTTTATAGAGAGGAGAAAACATTATGACCAAAATAAAAATCTATTCCAAAACCTCCTGTCCGGCTTGTGTAATGGCCAAAGATATTCTAGACAAAAAAGGAGTTCGATACGAAGAGATCATATTGGACAATAAACCGGAGGAAACTCAGGAACTGATGGAAAGAACCGGTATGAGAACAGTGCCTCAAATTTTTATCAATAATGAATTAATAGGAGGATGTTCTGATTTAATTGATCTGGATAAACAGAAAAAACTGGACCCTTTGCTTCAGGTATAAATGAAAAACAAACTTTCAACAGTCAAACTGGGCATCTTGGGAGGAGGGCAATTAGCCCGCATGATGGCCTTGAAAAGCCACGAGTTGGGAATCAAGCCTTATATTCTCAGCGCCCATCCTCAAGATCCGGCCACTCAAGTCACACCTCATTTCACACAAGGAAATTTAAATTCACAAAGACACCTAAAAAAGTTTCTGGATAAAGTGGATTTAGCTATTTTTGAAAATGAATTTTTAGATCCCGGCCTTTTATATGAAGCCTCTATTGCCAGCAACACGCCTATTCATCCTATGCCTAAAATCATGCACCTCCTACAAGATCGGTTAAACCAAAAACAGTTGCTGCAAAAACATAAGATACCAACAGCTAACTTTATTGAATTACGTTCCAAAAAACAAATCAATGAACTTTCTCACTTATTTCCCAAAGGAGTTGTTTTAAAAAAAAGACATCAAGGCTATGATGGTTATGGAATTTTTATATTTAAAAGCGATGCAAAAAACAAAACAATAGCAACAAATGAAAAAGCAAAACAGTTTATCAGTAAAAACAAACCTCTTATCGCAGAGGAATATATACCTTTTAAAAAAGAACTAGCTATTATTCTAGTGAGAAATAGAAAAAAACAAATTATTGAATTACCCTTAGTAGAGACTTATCAAGAAAAAGCCTGCTGTCTTTGGGTAAAAGGACCTTATCGACATCCAAAAAAAGACCTGTTAGTAAAAAAGTTAAAAACCATGTTGAATCAAATTGATTATGAAGGAGTGATAGCCTTTGAACTGTTTGAAACAAAAAAAGGCTCTCTTTTAGTGAACGAACTAGCTCCACGAGTACATAATTCAGGACACTATTCCCTGGACGCTTTGAGTGAAGATCAGTTTTCCCTCCATATTAAAGCGGTACTCAACATGGACCTGCAAGAACCCATGAAATGTGCAAAAGGTTTTGCCATGTTGAATCTACTGGGAGAGCCTAATCCAGGACACTGGCTTCCTCCAACCGGTACAATATTACATTGGTATGGTAAAATAGAAAATCGTCCAGGCAGAAAAATGGGACACTTAAACAGTTTAAACAGCAGCCCAAGTAAAGCTCTTAATGTGTTATTAGATTTTCACTCACAGAGGAAAAAATAATATGAAAAAATCGGAATCAAGCAAAAAAAAAGTATCTGTTATTATGGGAAGTGACTCTGACTGGCCGGCTATGGAAGCGGCAGTCAATGTACTAAAAGAGTTTAATATTCCCCATGAAGTAAAAGTGGTTTCAGCACATCGCACTCCTCAAATGATGCAAAAATATGCCATGGGTTGCTATAAAAGGGGAATAAAAGTGATCATAGCCGGTGCAGGCGGAGCCGCTCATTTGCCAGGTATGGTAGCCTCCCTCACTTCCTTACCTGTTATCGGTGTTCCTATAATGACAAAAAAATTAAAAGGACTGGATTCTTTATTGTCTGTTGCTCAAATGCCAAGGGGAGTACCGGTAGCCACAGTAGCCGTAGATAACTCTCACAATGCCGCTCTATTGGCTGTAAGAATATTAGCTGTTTCTAAACCCGCCCTTACAAAAAAAGTTGAATTTTATATGAAACAACAAACAAAAAAAAGTAAAGCTAAGAAAATCCCATTACCTAATTACAAATAATAAAAGTATTTCGATTTTATGCTTCTAAAGAAGGTTTTTGTTCTTCTTCTGAATCCACTGCTTTTTCATTTTTTTGTGCGGAAGCTTTTTTCCGCTTTTGTATCTCTTTAAGTTTTACCGGATCAGGAGCAAAAAATAAAATAGCGGATCTTTTTTCTATTTGAGGGGTATCTGTTTCCAATATAGAGTAAGGAAGCAAAGCTTCTTTTACTCTATCCAACATCTTCAATCCTAATTCCTTATGTGCCATCTCCCGCCCTGAATAACGCAAATGCACTTTTACTTTACAACCATCTAAAAGAAATTCCCGGGCTTTTCTCATTTTAATTTCCAAGTCATGTACATCCGTACGAGGTCTT
>JANQSX010000189.1 GCA_028279085.1 Bdellovibrionales bacterium | reverse complement strand
TTTTCCCGAGGATAAAAAGAAAAAAGCTTTTCCTTGTCTGTTAAAGTTAAATAGTCAATCTCCTCCATAGATAAAGAAGTAAATTGTTTGATAAAATGTTCAAAAAAAGGATTTTTACCTTTTTCATCCAACTGAGGAGCCACTTCCGCATGAAAGATATTTTTAAAGATTTTTGGAAACATAGCCACAAACAAAAAGCGCATAAGACTTAATTGTTTACCCGATTTTTCCGGCTGTCCGCGATAAGGCTCTGATAAAATCAAGCCGCCCAAGTAAGAAGGCCCATCTGTGATTTTTATGAGTTGTAAGAAAGCTTCAGGAGTATTTTGGTTAAAAATTTTTAAAGAATAAGAAGGTTGACTTAGTGTTCCCGATTGAACGGCCAGTTGAGAGCTGCCAATGATGGCTCCATTTACTTCCTTTAATACAAATAAAAAACTTCTTTTTTCTTCAGGAATCTCTTTGGCAAAAGATTGTTCACTGATTTTAATTTTCTCTTTTAATAAGTTTTCCCCGGCCGGTAAGTTTAAAAGAGGATACTTTAAAGCCAGCTCTCTTAAGGAGAAGAAATCTTCATCAGAGGCCGACTGAATAATTTTTTTTTTGAGAACTGATTTTGTTTGCATATTATTTTTCATCAGAAAAAGTTTTTAAGAGGATTTCTTTTAATTCTTTTATTTCCTCTTTTTTTATGATGGCCGGAATTAAAAAGCGAACACGAAAAATGGATCGTCCGCATATCAAGCCAATCACTCCGTTTTTAAAAAGTTTTTTTAAAAAATTTTGTGTGTTTTCCCGTGAAGCATCCGGTAGGCTGAAGGCCGCCATTAGCCCAAATACATCATAATCCTTTATCAGATGTTTTTCCTTTAGTTCTTTGAACAAGTTTATAAATTCTTTTTCAATAGTGGCGATTTTTCCCGTCTTTCCTATATAATCTTTTTCCAGAATTTCCAGCACTTTAAACCCGGCTGCCAAAGCGGGAGTGGAAGCACTGAAAGTGCCGGATACCAGACCCGGGCGGGGTTTATACTCTTCTATAAAAAACGTGGCAGCCAACTGAAGGCCCTTTCCTACTGTACAAAGGTCAATGTATTTGGCCAAATCCCATTTTTCAAAGGCAAAAAAAGTTCCCGTTCTTAAAAAAGTTTGTATCTCATCCGCCCAAAGCGCTATCTTGTATTTTCGGCATTCTTCAAAAAGAGAGATAAAAAAATCTCTGGGAGCACTCTTATAACCCCCTTCTCCTATAATAATTTCAAAGATAAACGCACTGATGTTATCGCCTTCTTTTTTCAGGTGGGACTTTAATATTTTTAAACTTTTCCCGGGATTTTGAGGGTCATAAAAAGGAATCCTTAAAACTTCATCATAGGAAGGAAGCCCTTCTTTTATTTTTGGATTGCTGGTGATTTCTGACATTAAGGTGCTGCGTCCGGCAAAAGCCCTGTCAAAGGCTAAAATTTTACGACGGGAATGATTTTTTTGCCGAGCCATTTTAAGAGCATTCTCATTAGCCATGCTTCCCGAAGTGGTGAGCCATACATGTTTTAAGCGGGAATGTTTTTGAGCCAGACTGACCAATTTGCGACTTAAAGTTAAATATTCCTTATTGAGTAATAAGTGCCCTTGCATGAAAATATTGGAAAGAGCGGCTTTTAAAATGGTCTTTTGAAGTTCAGGGTGAGTGTGCCCCAGGATTTGAACACCCACACCGCCCAGTAGATCCATTTTTATAGAGCCGTCTAAAAGTTCAACATAAACACCGGCTCCTTTTCCGGAGCCCATGTAGGGATATATAAGAGAACGGCCTCTTAGTTGTTCCAATTCCTGTAAAAAGGACAAATAATCCTTTTTCAAATTGCTTTTAGGAGGACTAATCCGCCAGTCTGCAGGAAGACTCTGTTTATAAATATCTAAAAGAAGCTGAATTTTTTCATCTATCATTTTTTATTAACCTCTCATAACAATTAAACCGTTTCCGTTTTGAAAATTTTATTTCTCTTCAGCAAAAATCCGATCGAGGCAAAACTTTATGAAACGGGAATAAAATATTATAACAGGGAAAATAAGAACCTGAATTTTCCTACTGAAATGGTTTTACTTGCCTTAAGACAAACAAAGCAGGATAAATAAAAAACATCAATGAAATTTTTAATTTTCTTTTTTTATTTTTTTTCTATGGGAACGATTTTGCTTTTTGGGACGCAAGGCCCAATAGCCTGGGCGGAAGAAACAAAGTCAGTCGCAGACATATCAGAAAAAGAAGTGTTTAATAAAGCTCTGGCCGCTCTACAGGAAGAACGTACAGAGGAAGCCGGACTTCTTTTTTTAGAATTTTTAAAATTAAAACCTTTTTCAGAAGTAGGACGTTTTAACTTAGCTCTCTCTTACCTGCAAAGTGAAAAAAAAGGCCTGGCTTTAGCTTATTTCAGAGAACTTCTGTTTGAAAACCCTTACAATCAGTCGAGTAAAATGGCTCTGAAAAAATTAGGAGATAAGCCATATCTTTGGCTCTGGTTACCGGTGGATTTGATATTAGCTGTAATAGCTCTAAGCTGGGGTATTTTTATTTTTGTCCTATTCAAAAAAAGATTTTCTGTTCTTTATTTTTATATACCTGTTTTTTTAGGGCTTCACGGCTTTAGTTTCTGGTATTTTTATTGTCGTTCAGCTGATTATGCCACTTTAATACAGGATGCCGTCGTTTTAAGCGCTCCGGATCCTAAAGCTCCGGTTTTATTTGAGCAAAAAGCAGGGGTATTTTTAAAAATACTTCCCAAAAAAACCAATTTTCCGGAATGGACACCTGTTCAGATTCCCTCCGTCCAACAAAGAGGATGGCTTTATTCCCGTTTTCTGCAGCCGCTTAAAAGGAATAGGAAGTAATA
>JANQSX010000186.1 GCA_028279085.1 Bdellovibrionales bacterium | reverse complement strand
ATAAAGCCAAATTAAGAAACAAAAAACTTGGCAGGTCTCTTTTCAAAAGATAAGATTTTTTTGAAAGAGATGAAAATCACTAGAATAATCTAGAATAATAAAGAGAGTGCAGTAAAATGATTGATTTTTTGTGGAAAAATTTTTTCAAAAAAGAAGAAACAAATATTGAAACCGTTTTAAAAAGTAATCCTTTGTTTGAAAGCCTCAGCAAAAAAGAATTAAAGTTATTGGCAGGTATGGTTCATAAACGCTCTTTTATTCCTGGAGAGTTTATTTTTCAAACCGGAAAAGGTTTGGGAATGTATATTATTTTAAGCGGTAAGGTGAGTATTTTGCATGCCGCCTCTAACGGAACGGAAGCCTCTGTTATTTCTCAGTTAAAAGAAGGAGATTTTTTTGGAGAGCTTTGTCTTG
The DNA here is from genome assembly GCA_028279085.1 of Bdellovibrionales bacterium. GTDB lineage: Bacteria > Bdellovibrionota > Bdellovibrionia > Bdellovibrionales > UBA1609 > JANQSP01. Next base: position 9,949 of record JANQSX010000186.1, on the reverse strand, counting down.
TGCAAGAAAAAGGCTATCATTATGTTTCCGCTCAAGCGGCGGAGGAATGTAAACTGTTAGGTTTTTTTCGGCCTGATCTCCTTAATTTAACAGAGAAAAACCCTTCCACCGGGGTGCGTATCACTATGAAATTGGGAGAAATTTTAGGGGAAAGACTTCAAAAAGCCGGGGAAAAGCTTTCGCAGTTTAAACAAACGATGGACAATTAAATGCTCTCTTTAACAGCCGAACACAAAACAAGGCTCAAACGAATAAACATTATAAGGCTTTTGGTTTTTGTAGGTCTTTTGATCGTTGCCGGCTCTGTACTGTTTTTAATAAATAATTTGTTTATATCTTTCTTGTTAGCTTTTGTTATCAGCTATCTAGCCCGTCCGTTGATTGCCCCTTTGGAAAGAGCCGGTTTTAGTTATAACATGGCCCTTATTTTAATTTTTCTTACAGGAATCAGTTTAATTGGTTTTTTAGGAATATGGGGTTTTCCTTTAGTGTCTCATCAGATTAGTAATTTGCAATCGGAATGGCCTCGTTATTCCGAAGGTTTATTAACTTTGATTGAGAACATTGAATTAAAAATTAAAAGTTGGTTGGGACTCAATGTAGAGTTGCAGGAAAAAGGAAAAACCAAACTGCTTTCCCTGAGTCAGGTGATTTTAAAAGATCTTCCCTCTTATCTTTTGCAAGCTGTAAGTGTGTTATTGTTAGCGCCTTTTCTGGCTTTTTTCATGCTAAAGGACAGTCAAAAAATGTCTAAACGTTTTATGCTATTAGTGCCAAATAGTGTATTTGAAATGGTTTTAGATCTTCAGTATCAAATTAACCGTCAACTAGGTCAATTTATACGAGCCAGATTTTTAGAGGCTTTCATTGTGGGTTTAGTTACCTTTTTTGGTTTGAGTTTAATTTCTTTTCCTTTTGCTTTTTTACTGGGAGGCTTTGCCGCACTGACCAACCTTATTCCTTATATAGGCCCCATTATTGGAGGAGTACCGGCAGTGATTATTGCCGTGGTGAATAATTATGAAACATGGGATTTAGCTTTAGTTGTTAGTGTGTTTCTAGTAGCGCAGCTGATTGATGCGGGTATTTTGGTTCCTATTCTAGTGGCTCGTATTGTAAACCTTCATCCGGTTACGGTCGTTTTACTGATTATTTTAGGAGGGCAGTTTATGGGAATTTTAGGTATGATTATCAGTATTCCTGTAGCTAATGCTCTTAAGGTAACTTTTTTAGCTGTGTATGAACATATTACCCAGATTAAAAACGGCAATATTTAATTTTCATTTATTTTGTCAGAGTTTTTAAGCACCTGTCTGTAATAGACCTATTCTTGAATCATTTAAAAGCATTGACTTTTTAAGAGAAAAAGAGCAGAAAAAAGAAGCAATGACTCATTTACTTATTCTTATGTTTATTTGTTTTTTAACAGCTTGCAGTTCTTTAAAAACTCTTAAAAAAAACCACTCTGCTGAAGAACTGTTTCAACATGCTGTAGAACTTAAGGAACAATCCTATTACAAAAAAGCTTTGGTTTATTTTAAACAATTAAAAAGCCGATTTCTTTATTCTCGTCTGGCGAAAGAAGCTGATCTAGCCATAGCGGATATTTATTTTGCCCAGGAAGAATGGGATAGAGCTGTCAAAGCTTATGGAAGTTTTTCCGAACTGTATCCAAAACACCCTCAAAATGATCGTGTACTTTTTCATTTAGCTCTTTCTTATTTTCATAAACTTCCAACGACAGAGGATAGAGATTTAAGTCTTTCAAAAAAAACTCTGTTTTACTTTAATAAGCATATAGAACTTTTTCCACGGAGTTCCTATAGAACCCAGGTTCAGGAATATAAACAAAAAATCTTAAACCTGCTGGCCCGAAAAGAATGGATGATTGCCCGTTTCCATTTGAATCAAGGAAAACCGGTATCCGCTCTTCCTTATGTTTTAAAATTGATGCGCCAATATTCTTTTTTGCTTCCATCGGATCAAAAAAAAGAACAACAAAGCGGTAAAGAAAAAGAAAGTGCTATGAAAGCCAGTTTGCCTTCCGTTAAAAATTTAAAAGACCTAGCACAAAAACTGAAAACTTTAAAAAAACAAAATCGGAACAATTAGAAGGTCATTATGCAAATACAGCCGGATTTTCATTCGCCAAAAAGCTCAACAGCCGAATCAACTGCATCCCCTCCGCTTTTAAAAAGCAAGGATTACTGTTTAAGAGCGGAACAACTCTTACAAAAGAGGCAGTGGAATGCCGCTCAAAAAATCTTGCAAAGAGGGCTTTTAGAAGTTGAAAAAACAGCTAAGGCTTATCATTTACTAGGCTTGGCTCTTTATTATCAGGGATTTTTTCAATTGGCTTTAACTCATTTTCAAAGAGCTTGTGGAATGGAAAAAAATCCGGAATATTTTATCAACTTAAGTATTGCTCTTAATGAGTTGGGACACTATGAAAAAGCAAAAAAAGCTTATGAGAAAGCTCGACATATTAAAAATCAAACACAAGAACAAAATTGGAAAGAGGAAATAGCGGAAAGACACAATCAAACCGCTAAAGCTTATTTAAAAAAAAATCAGTTAAAACAAGCTCTAGAAGAATATATAAAGGGTTTTGAATATTGTCAAAATTCAGAAGGACAAATGCAGATTGCCCGGCTTTTATGGAAACTCAATCAGAAAGAAACGGCCTGGAAATATTTGATGAACTTTATCTGTCTTTACCCTGATAATATCTCCGCTCGTCTTCTTCTGGCCGGATGGTACTTTGAAAATAAACAACTGCCTAAAGCTATCAATGAGTGGGAAAGGGTTTTAAAAATTCATCCTCAAAATCCAGAAGCTTATAACTGTCTTTTAAAAGTTCAAAATATTCTTGATTAGGATCTTTAGTAAAAGTTCTTTGGTCTTAAGAATGGTGTTCTCATTCCATGAATGAGGACAAGCTTTGACAAAAATAAATAAATATGTTTTTTTAATAAGAAAGATACATTCTCTTTTCCAAAGGAAAATATGTTAAAAGGATTAGTGCCTTTTTTAAAGGCTAAAGATATTCAACAAATAATAAAGAACCTGGCCCGGGAAATTGAAAAAGATTATTCTCCAACAACGAATCTTATTTTGATTTGCCCGCTTAGAGGTTCTATTTTTTTTCTCTCCGATTTAGTTAAGGAACTTCAAATTCCCGTGCAGGTGGATTTTGTTCTAATTGATAGTATTGGTGAGGACAGTTTTAAAATAAAAAAGGATATCTCTTTAGATCTTAAAGATAAGGATGTTTTAATTGTGGAGGAAATTATTGATTCGGGCCTAACTCTTTCTTTTTTAAAAAATAGAATCAAAATAGCTTCTCCCGCTTCTTTAAAAACAGTGGTCTTATTGGATAAGTCTTCTCATAGAAAAACTATTATGCATGCTGATTATATTGGCCGGGCCATTGATGATCGTTTTATTGTTGGTTATGGTATGGACCTGGATGAAGAAGGTCGTAACTATCCGGATATGTATCACTTAGGTCAATAATTTTTTTCCTTCCCGATGAGAAATACGAGAACTTAAAATTTTTAAATTTCAATCATTTGATATAATTTTATATTATGATCTTTATAAGACCATTAAAATTCATTGATATCAGGTGTGTAATAAGTTCACTGCGGTCTTATTTTTACAGACATTTTAAGGTTTTCTTTTAAAATACTGTTAAACTTTTATTTTATCTTTATATTTTTATAAAAAAATAGCTTACTGTACCCTATCGTGAAAAAGCTGTTTTTGATATTTATTCTATTTGTTGTTGTCGGATGCACTAAAAGAAATTTACCTAGTGAAGAGACTGGTAAACCAGGTGATGTGGAAACAGTTGCTTCTCCTATTCCTGATCAATCGATGAAAGATCGATATTCCATGTCCGGATCAAATGTTTCAGCCTCTCCTGGCGATAGTTCTATAGGCGGCACTCTTAGTGAAACTATATTTGTAGTGCCTGACATTTCTGGTGATGCTGATGCCGGTGCTGATGCCGGTGCTGATGAAGCCCCTCCCTTTGTTACCGGAGTGGAGGAATTTATTCCTGATCATTCAACTGTTGTATTAATGCCGGAAGAAGTTTTTGATTTCTGTACTTTTCCGGAGAGTTTAAAGCTGTCTGTTCAGAAAACAATTGATAAGGATGATTGCCATTTCATTACGGAGGAAGATCTTTCTCAGATTAAAAAGTTGACAATTACAAATATGAGAGAGGAAGAAACTTCTTTATTAAATAAGGAGTATGTATCTTACTTTCCGGTTCTTGAAGATTTGAATATGTCAAAGAATCTATGGCTGTCTTTTGTACCCTCTTTTGTTACTCATCTTCGTAGTTTAAAAAAATTAAATATTTCACAAACGGGAATCAGTGATTTTGGTGGGGATATATGTAGATTGGAAAAATTAGAAGTTTTAATGGCCAGTCATAATAATTATGTGGGTCAGGAAATACCAATAGAAATTTTTTGTTTATCTTCTTTAAAGGTTCTGGACATGTCTCATAGCTCTATTCGTTATATTGATGAGTATATTTATAAACTGGAAAATTTAGAAGAGTTTTATATGAATAGTAATAAATTGATGGTTTTGCCGTTTATGTTGCATAAAATGCCTAATCTTTTAGTGGTGGATTTAACGGATAATGTATTTGAGCCTCTTTCTGAGGTTGCTTCTATGGTGGAGTATACGCCGCTTAATACTTTGCATACTTGTAAGGAAACGGGGAGTAATTCTAATGATAGAAAATCATGTCAAGAAAGTATGTTGGATAATCTTAAATGTTCATGGTGGTATAAACTGCCCTTTGAAAGAGGCAGATCTTTTAGGCTTTATAAAGATTTTGAGGATATGACCGTAAGGGAGCGAGAAACCTTTGAAAGATTAAAACCCGAACCCACTAAGAACAGGTGTTATAATTTTTGGCTCAATACTGTTTATGTGCCTCTTCCTGATGAAGAAAAAAGTGAATTTATGGAGAGAACTATTAATGGAAAAACCATTCGGGAGTGGAAAATAGTTTTTTCTCTTATGGAAGAACAAAGTATATGGCATAAGTTTGGTTTCACTTCTGTTTGTGAAATTATCAGACTCTATTCTGACACGACTCATCTTCCCAGTAACAATGAAATTTTTCCGGAAAGATATTTTTTAGAAGATTGGGATACTCCTCCCCGAGAAGAATGTTCCGCGAAAGAGGAGGATTAATAAATGATTTTATATTTAAGAAAGGTTGAAGTTATGTTTCGTAAAATAAAACACAAATTAAATAAAAAATTTAAAATATTATTGCATATCGTTTTATGTGTGCAACTTTGTATGAGTCCCATGTACGGTTATCCAAACACAAATCCGAGCGAGGGAAACGGTCATCAAGACATAGATTTTACAGTTCTTTTGGAGGAACTTGAACAGTTGGATCGTCAGTTGGAAAGAGATCATCTGGCTAATCCTTTAATAATGGATAACCGATTAATGCCGGAGTTTTTAAATTTTGCTCAAGCTATTGAGGATGGAAGGGAAACGGAATTTCTTGCTGAACATCCAGATATGCGAAAACATTTGGATTTGTTCTTGTTAGCTCATCAAAGAGTGGAAGCTATATCAGGAGGAAATATCGTTAGCACTATTGAATTAAATGATAAAATCAGCAGGCATCTTCATGTTGTTTGTGATGAGGTGTTGGTTAAGTATGACAAAGAATCAAAAGAATTGATTTTTGAAGGTAGGCTCAATAATGAAACGGTATTGAAGCAGTATATTCCCGATATGGATATTATTGATTACTCTCATGATAAGGAAATACTTGTTTTATTGGATAGAAAAAAGGGATTGTTATTGATTGATATGCTGCTTGCTAAAAGCTATATAGGCACAACTCCTTTTCCTGTCGCCAGAGTGCCAGCCCCTATTTTACAGTATTTGGACAGGCAACTGCTTTCCCAAGAGGAAATGAGATCCATTGATCTTGAATTTGTGAATCGCTTTACTCGCCCGCCGGATACTCAAGCTCGAGGTATGAATGTAGATTTTAGAGGTGAGTATATTGCTTCTGCTGGAAATGTCATGCTTTCTTATACAGATGCTGGAGGCAATAAACATCTTCTCCAGCTTCTGACAAGGGAGATGATGGCTTATAACATAAATATTACATATAAAATATTGAATTTAATGGCTGTATCACAAGACCCTACTGCTTTAGTGGATAACCCGGAAAGGATGAGAAGATTCATAAGGGAAAGGAACGAAATCATGCAAGATGCGAGAAACATACCTGTACTTAATGTTTCAGCTTTATTTACAAAGGATGCTTTGAGCAAATTAAATCAAGTCGCTGAGGGAATAGAGACCCGAGTTGCTCTATTAGATAATATTTCCCCTGAAGATAAAATGTCTTTACAGGAGTGGAAGGAAAACTTTGATAAATCTCATGATCAAATACTAGCTTGGAAAAAGTATTTTGAAGACAATCCCGTTGATGAATATAAAAGAGGTAAAGATGAAAAAGAAGAGCATCAGATAGAGCTTATGAGAGGATTAATGAAGAAGCTGAGTCACTCTGAAGGAGAGAGGAAGCAAATAGGTGATGTGTTTTCTACAGAAGAAATATTTCAATTAAATCAGCCGCCGGACTTTGAAAAAGTGGGGATGTTTAGGAGAATTGCCAGTTCTGCGAAGAAAGCTCTAAGTTTTAATAAAGCGAGAGTGATTGATCCTAAAACAGTGGAAAAAGGTGTCTGGTTACTTTTGGTGGTGGCTTTTTTCTATTTCGTTATTACGAAAAATTATATAGATGGAACGGTTTCTTATCAAATGACCACTCTTCATAATGTGTTGCTTGTGGGTATTGTATTGCCTTTGTCTGTAATAATTGCTGTTCAGTTAAAAACTCCCTTTCTTGCTTTATTGGAAGGTTTTATTCCAGATGAAAAGGTGGAGGGTTTTAGGAGATACCGCAGTAAATGGAAGGCTATGAGGCTGGATAAAAAAATAGTCAGCCTGGGTTTTAAGTTTATAGGTTATATGATGTATCCTCTCACTCATTATTCAATGAGAATCATATCACCTCATTTTTTGTCAGCTTTACAAAAAGGATTAAATCCCTGGCGAAAAGTTGTTCCCGTGTCAGATGTTGGAAAAGTTTTAGGAATCGAAAAGCCGGCTCGTCTGGGATTCGGATTAAACTATTCTCCAGTTAAATTTAAAGAAGATGAGAGTTTTGAAAAAAGTCGGCAGCTTCAAAATCTGGTCGCGGGAAAAAACAGAAGAATGCAGACAGTAGCTTTGTTGCTGGCTCTTGTGGCTACTACTCAAAGAGGTGTGGATCCCGTACAAGCTGTTGTTTACGGTCTCGGAAGACTAAATTTAGAAAATGTGGATATTCATAATGATCCAGCGTTAAGAAGGAAAGTAATATGGGTTTGGAAAAATTTGCTGAAAGAGATAAAAAATGTGGATAAAATAGATATACAAAAAGCCTTTTCCGAATTGGATCCCAAAGATATAGTTGAATATTATAGAAGAGCTGAAGAGTTAGCGGAAGAATTGGATAATCGTCCAGTGCTTCGTGAAAAAGTAAGTAATGTTGTAAGACGATTTGCCTGGGTTAAGGAACAGACTGTGTTAAGGCACTTTACCTGGCATAATATGGTTTCATTTAATGAAGAAGAATCTGTTATTTTAAAAAGAAATGAACCATCGGATTCTCAAACAGATAGGGTTATAAGAGAATTTGTGGGAGATCATATTCCTGTGACCGGGGTTCCTCCGGTGCTCACAGATCGTGCGGACCTCGCTTTGAAACACACTGAAAAAATGGCTGTTAACCCAGACGGACTCCTTCTTTCCGGAGGACCTCATGTACAGGAAGTGGGATTTAATACAATAGGGCATTTTTTTATAGCGGCGGGACAAGCCGGTTTGGTATTAGCGGATAAGAGAAAGCTTATGGCACAGGCTTACGGTGAGGTTAGTGAAACTTACGCTCCGGAAGAAATATATTCAGATAAAATAAAAGACAGCAAACAAGGTCTGCCGAATTATTTAAGTCATGTGTTTTTGGATTATGTATTTAAGAGTAAAGGTAAGCCTGGAAACTTTGGAGAAGTGGCCTGGAAGAAATATCAGGCGAGGTTTAAGACCATGCAAATGACTTTGTCTTTATTGGTTCTTCTTCGTTGGGGATTAACGGATTCTACTTTTTCTGAATCTCTTATGGGTGCTTTGTTTTTTCATTTTGCCGGATATTGGCTTTTTGGATGGCCCTGGGATGTTGTGTTTGGTGGTTATATGATGAATAAAAGTATTTTAGCAAAGAATAAGGCACAGTTGGAAGGTCTGAAACTAAAACTATCTAAAATATCGAAGGGAATAGTGGCAAATGAAGCGGAGTTGTTTAATGAATATGAGCTTGCTCTTAGGAAAGTGATGGAGCTTTATGGATTTGCTTTACCTCAACAGGAGGGGGAGATGGAGCAACCAGAAGAGGAGAGGGAAAGCCGTGTGTCTAGAAAAACGCGTTTGTTAAGAGAAAAAAGAAAAGAGCGTTCCAAAAAAACACAAGAATTGCGGCAGAAACTAATTGCTCAGGTTAGAACAGTAAATCCTGAATTATCCGTTTATTTGGAAAATTTTAATCCAGCTGAAGAGTTGCCTGTCCCCCAGGATGTTGAGATAACGCAAAAAACAGCAAAGAAACTGGTAAAACTTATTGCTCAGTCGCCTCCCCTTCCTACAGAAGCTATTGGTGCTGCTGACCGGTTGGTCAGTCTTGGGTTTGGAGGTTTTTTAACAACTTATTTAGCTGTTCAGTTATTATCAATACAAGCTTTTGATAAAGACTTTTTAAATTGGTATAATATTGCCCTTGTAGCGGGTGGAAACTATTTAGGGTATGCTTTTATTTATCAACTATGGAATGAGGGCTGGTTTTACAGAAAGTTTATGGGCACGAGATTTGGTAGGGGTACTGGAAGGGTTTTTACTACATCTTGGAAACACACAAAAAACTGGAGTCTTTATTTTTATGAAAATGTGTTGGACTTTGGACACTCTGCTAAAGGTATATGTCGGAGAGCTTTTTCTGTAAAATAAGACTTATAAAGTTATGTTAATATTGAGCATGTAATAAATTCACTGTTTGGGGTTTTTTTGACGAATATCGTGAGTGATTATTTATCTTTATTTAGAGCGGACATTAAGTAGATGCTGATGTATTGGGAAACTTTTTTGCTGGAGCCTCTGGGAAGTCTGGTTCTCCAGTTTTCCATGTGGCTGGGAATACGATCACTGATAAGTGCCGGGTTAAGTGTCTTAATTTTTTTATAAGGTTCTTTAATATAACTAGCTAAGGTTCGTAAATTGGTCCCACCCGGTAAATAAAAAATTTCATAATTATGAGGGGTTTTTATTCTTAAGTAATTGAAACCATATAGTGACGGGGCTTTAGCAATAGTAATAGCCGCTATCAGTTGAGGGATGTACTGAGCTGTTTCACGAGGAAAATCGTACTTTTGAGCCAAAGCCCAAAAATTTCTTGTTTTATATTTTTTAATCAAGCGGTTAAGCCTTTGCTCTCCCATGTTATAGGCGGCGGCCGCTAGATACCAATCCCCGAATTGTGTATATAAAAACTTTAAGTATCGGCAAGCGGCTTCTGTGCTTTTTTCAAAATCTTTTCTTTCATCCAGCCAGTGATTTTTTTGTAAGCCAAAGCGTAAAGCGGTGGGTTTGATAAATTGCCAGTAGCCAACGGCTTTAGCGGAACTGACTGCATGAGGGGAAAAACCACTTTCAATCATAGATAGATACACTAGATCAGACGGAATGTTATACTCTTTAAAAATTTCTTTCATTCCAGGTATGTAACGGTAAGATCGTTCCAGCCAAATACGAAAGCGATCGGAGTAAGCACTTTGAAAAACACGAATCCAAC
>JANQSX010000184.1 GCA_028279085.1 Bdellovibrionales bacterium | reverse complement strand
TTAAAGCCGGCAGCCAATAACTTACCAATAGGTCCGGCTATACTATGGTGGGGAACACCACACATTTTAGTTGCATCAGAAGCTTTTTTATTTCTTACCGTTAGGGTAATATTTAAGATAGGAGCTGCTGTTTCCGCGTCCTTATAAAACATTTCAAAAAAATCCCCCATACGAAATAAAAGAATCTTATCCTCATGGTGGGATTTAATCTGCCAATACTGCCTCATTAATGGGGTGAGTTTCTGTGTCTGCACAATGTTCTTTTTTCTATCCTAAAGGCGAAGAATCAGTCAAGTCACCTCTTCTTTTTACCGATTAAAAGCAATGATATGTGCAATTTTACATTTTTTATATTGGTCCGGTTAAAATATCGGTCCCTTTAAACAACTTAGTAAATCAACTAAACTTTCTTAATGGAGATCAGCTCATGAAGGAGAATATTTCTTGAAAAATAAACATTCCAAACCTCAATGGTTTAAAACAAAATTATTTTTAGGATGCTGTATCATGAGTATATTGATATCTATCTTATCTTGTGCTCCTTTAGGCTTGAAGTCAGGTAACCTTCAAACCATAGATGATACGATACAACACCCCATTACTGTGGACTATTCAGATTTTTCCAATATTTTTAAAAAAACCGGCTGTCAAGGTTTTCAATCTCATGTGTGGAATTACATTTACAAAATTGTATCTATTGAAAACGGCAAGCCCCCACCTTACCACACGGTAAAAGAAAAAATTATCAAGAGAATTCATGAATTGACAAAAGACCACCCCGCTTCAGAAGAAGATATTAAACAATTTGCTATGCGCTTTGTGGAAGTTTACGCCTTGGTGACCGAATTTATGGATCAAAATCGAGAGGAAGCAACAGACACTCTAGTCCATCTTGAATATGGTATTGTTGAACCCAATCATACTGAATTTATAGAAAAACTAAGAGCCACTTTTGCAGAACTGGATAGAATCGCAAAAGCCCTCAATCAAGAATGTCAGGAGGAAAGCCCCACTTATGCTTCTGAAGAAAGAAGTGTCCTTAGAGAACCAAGTTCTGATTCCAACGACAAATGGGATATTAGATGGTTTCATACAATGAGAAAAAATTTACACCCGTTGGTTTATGGTGCTAGAAAAGTGATGTCCACAGCTTACCAAAGCTGTTCCGTACTGGACTTACCTCTCATGTCTTTAGATCACAGTACAGAAGGTATTTATACCACCTCCAGACATTCTAGTGGAAATGGCTGGCGAAGAGCTATCTCCAATCTAAATGCCGTTAACCAATCTCATTATTATCTTAGTCAAATGTCCATACCAAATACCAATCAATGTCTAAACATTTATCAATCCCCTCTTATCTATGATTATGGCGGTAAACCCTCTACTACTCTTCATTCTATTAACTTGTTTAGAAATTCCGGTTCCGGTTCACGATCGCTAGGTGTGGATTGCTCCGGATTCGTTGCAAGCGCTATGGCCAGTGCCGGATTAAGATTAAAACCCAGAGTATTTATTCGTCCTATTCATGTTAAGTCCGTAAACTCATGGATGTTCAAAAACGCACGCAGAAATAATCTTTCTTGTTTACAACAACAAGATATTTCAGCGGAAAACCCCATACGCCCGGGAGATATTATTGCTTCCAACACTCATGTTGTTATTGTGGAATCCACTGGGCCCGATCCTTTTGGCTTAAGTAATGTAAGAAGTTCCGGCGAATGCCATTCTAGAAAAATAAAACTAGGACAGCTTGATTTTAGCATTATCCAAAGTAGTGCTCATAATGGCGGTGTGGGTATTAATAGAATGCATGTTAGGCTTGCCGCTGACGGATTAGCAGGAATAGAGAGAGGTCTTAAAAGAAGTGTTTCCAGAGCTTGTTATAAAATGTTTGGAATGGAAGAACATACAAATATCAATGAAGTATCTATTCTTCGTCATGCCTCCGGTGAACCGGCTTGTCGGGATCGAGAAATTTATTTAGAAAGTCAAGAATGTCTTAGCAATTGTGAACCGCAATATATTATATTATAATATTCACTATGAATAAAAAAATATTTATTATTATCTTATCTTTTTTAATTCACACGCACTGTAAGAGTCCTAATAATTCTGATCCCCTTCAACCTCAAAACACATCAGAACCTCCAAAAGACCATACCATTATATTAGATGCTGAACTGGGAAGAAAAGAATCCATCACTGTATCTTATTCTCCTCTATACGCAGATAATATTATCTATTCCACAGAGTTGTCACAAAGAGGAGACTGTCTGAAAATGAAATCAAACTATTTAAATGCGATTGTTATTACTCATGAGAGAGAAGAATTATGTGACAATGTTGATGCAATTCAAAAGGAACATTGTGGTTCAGGGAGGCAAATAAAAATTGTTTTGAAAAGAGAAAAATTAAAAATAGAAAGCTCTTCCTCTTTGGATTCTTCCGATGATCATTGCGAAGCTTTTGAAACTAAGGAACTTAAAAGAAAATTGGAACACATGCATTCTTGTATTAATGAATTTACTAAATATGATCCCGACAAAGCACCTTTAAGCCAAGAAGAAGATATTGAAAAAAGAAAAGACTGTGTAACAAAAGCCCGCGATAGCTAAACAATCCGGATTCCGGCGGAGCCTCGTCATTTTCTTTTTAGAGGGTGGCGGGTTTCTAAAATTTTTGCCAAGTGGGACATCTGCAAATGAGTGTATTTTTGAGTGGCACTCAAAGACTCATGCCCCAACAACTCTTGAAGAGCACGAAGATCAGAACCACTATTTAATAGATGTGTTGCAAAACTATGCCTTAATACATGGGGGCTTATAGGCTTAATGACTCCTGCTTTTTTACCCCAGTACTTTACTATGTTATATGCTTTTCTAGGGGACAGCTTTTCAAATACGAAACCGGTCCTTTGCCGACACCGTTTTAACTCAGACAAAGCTAATTCAGGCAAAGCACACAACCTCTGCTTACCTCCCTTTCCTTTAATGCGCAAAATACCTCCCGCAAAATCCACTTGCTTCCATTTAAGTGCACAAGCCTCACTCACTCTTAAACCTCCTCCATAGAGAAGTAAAATCAAAATTAAATCTCTTTGTTTTTCTGATATATGATGATTTCCTTTTGCTTTTTGAACGGTCTTCACCAAACATAAGGCTTCATCCACAGATAAATAATAAGGAAGACGAAGAGGCACCTGAGGCAAACGAATCTGTGCCTGTAAATCTTTGTCTATTAAACCCTCTATAAATAACCACTTCAAAAAAGATTTCACACAGGCATATTTACGATTCTGAGTAGCAGGAGAAAACTTAGCCCACCTTTTAAAACTCATTTTTATGTGTTTTTCCAACAAAGCAGTCAAAAATGCAGAATTGATTAAATTTAAGTCACTTTTTTTTAAAAAAGAAGTTTCATTATGAGATAGATCAGAAAGCCGTTTTTTTTGTATTGTAGAAATAGAAGACGAAAAAATGGCTGTATAAGAATTAAAAAACTGTCTTAAATCTATACGATAGGCTTTTAGGGTATGAGAAGAAGATATCTTATTAAATTCCAAATATTTTAGGTATTTATAAATAGAGTGTTTGATTTTTATACAATGAATAAATGTTTTATAATCACTTTTTTTCATACTTTTTGTAAAAAATTTACATGTTTCTATTGAAAATTTTTCAAAACTCTGTTAGATACATAATGCACTGTTTCATTATGAGACACAAGTTAAACCACGGAAGGAGTAAAAAAACAATGATTCCATATCTAAACAAAGGTCAGGGTAACACTCTAATGGAAGACATAAAAGACCCAGAGAATAAAACAGAAATAATCCACTGCTCTGACGCAATTAAAAAACTGCTAAAAATAGTAGATAAGGTGGCTATCACAGACTCATCTCTACTGATTTCAGGTAAAAGTGGAACCGGTAAAGAACTGATTGCCAGAACCATACATGAAAAAAGTTATAGAAAAAACAAATCTTTTACTGTTATTAACTGCAGTTGTTTAAACGAAAACACTGTTGAAAGTGAACTTTTCGGACATGAAAAAGGAGCTTTTACAGGAGCTGATCGTCAAAAGATAGGACTTTTAGAGAAAGCCAATCACGGCACCTTAGTTCTGGATGAAATTGCTGACTTAAAACCTAAAAACCAAGCTAAATTATTAAGACTGTTACAGGAAAGTGAAATATACAGAGTGGGAGGAAAAGCTCCTATCCACCTGAATCTTAGAGTTATATGCTGTACGAATAAGAACCTGGCAGAAGAAGTTCTTAAAGGCCGATTCAGAGAAGATTTATATTATCGAATTAATACTATTACTGTTACTGTACCTTCTCTATCAGAAAGACCGGAAGACATTCCTGTACTACTTAAACATTTCTTAGGTGAAAAAATAAAGATTGAACAGTCCACTTTAGCTGTTTTACTTAATTATTCATGGCCAGGAAATATAAGAGAATTAAAAAACTTGTGTGAAAGATTACGCATTCTGCATGACGGAGACGTTATTAAGCAGATACATTTACCGGAAGAATTTCTTGGAAGAAGAAATAATAACTCTATTATTTATGATCCCGGAATGACTT
>JANQSX010000183.1 GCA_028279085.1 Bdellovibrionales bacterium | reverse complement strand
ATGTTCCATTCCAAGGATTACTTAAAGCAAAGTATACCTTTTGGACCGTACTTAGCTTTTTCAGCGCTTATTTATATTTTTTGTGGAAAAACCCTGGCTAGTTTATATTTATCTTTTTTCTATATGTGATTCCTAAAAAGCAGTTTATTGCACTGTATCTTTTTTACTCTATTTAATATTTCGCATGGTGCTGATTGACTTTTTTTTAGACTTTAGTTTTAATTTTATATAGGACTTTAGTTTTATTATATCTCAAGGAAGGGACCAATGAAGTGGTTATTTAAAGCATCAAAAAAGTCATTTGCGATAGATGTGGGAAGTAACACAATTAAGGTTGCTGAGTTTTCAATAAAAAAAAAGAAAGAAATTTGTTTAGAAAATTTTACTTTTTTTGATGTTCCCGAAGGCTGTATTGAGCAAGGGGATTTAATTGAGGTGGATTCACTTAGAGAACCTTTATTTGAGTTTATGTCTCATGCTATTGAAAAGCCTGCTCCTCCTTTGTGTGTCGCTATAGGTGGGAGGTCTCTTTATTTTAAAAAAATAGAAATTCTTAATTCAGACAAAGAAGTAATGGATAGTTTGGTGCATGAAGAAGTGGCTCAACATTTGCCGTTTAATATGGACGAAATTAATTATGACTATGTAGAACTTAAATCATTAAATTCCATTAAAGAAGGTAAAGTAAAGATTCTTCTTATAGCTGCAAAAAGCGATGCTACTTATAATGTAAATCATTTAATAGAAGAAGGGGGCTATAAGTGTGCATTTATTGATACCGCGTCTTTTGCCATATTAGATTGTGTGCAAGTTATAGAACCGGATATTAAAGATATAGATGAGAGTATTCTGGTATTGGATATCGGAAAATCAGGTACAAATTTTATTGTAATACATCGTGATGAACTGATTTTTTCCCGTTACATGACGGTTGGTAGTGATTTTTACACTGTTAGTTTGATGAAAGAAATGAACATAGAATATCAAGAAGCGGAGTCTTTGAAAATAAGTTGGTGTTCTGGAAGTGAGGTACCTCCTGAAGTTAATCGTATTATGGAGGAAAATAATCGCCAATTTAGTGATGAAATTTTTTTAGGCTGTGAATATTTTAAAAATCAGTTTCCTGATGAAGTGCTTTTACGAGGTTACTTAACCGGTGGAGGCAGTAAAATAACAAATCTAGTAAATATTGTCGGGGAAAAGTTTGATATTCCATTTAGTGTATTAGATCCATTTAAAACATTACAATCCAGTGATTTCTTGCAGGACTCTTTGGAACATATTAAGCATTTTGTTCCGGTGACTATGGGTTTATGTTTGAAAGGAATATCTAAATGAAAATAGATCTTAGGAAAACCAGAGCTTCTACTGCTGTTGAAGCTTTTGGTGATGAATTTTTGATAGATGACGATAAAAAGGATTCCTTTTTATCGAATATAGAGATTGAGCCTAAAGCAGTTATTTTTTTTCTAATACGTTTAGCTCTTTGTGTATCCGGCATTTTTATATTAATGCATATAGAAAAAAAGAATATTAATAAACTCAATGGACAAAAAGCTATAATAAATAATGAGCTTAATACTCTACAAAATGAGCAAAAAAAAATGAAAAAAAATGTTGAAGGTTTTGGACATATGCTTGAAACAGCGAAAGAATATAAAAATAAATTAAACATTATGCAAAAGATTGCTGATCGTCGTTTAATAGCGGTAACTGGTTTAGACTCTATACAAAGTGTTATTCCTGAAGAAGTATGGCTGAATCAAGTAGGGTTAAAAGATAAGAAATTCACTATTAGTGGTATCAGTACAACCACCAAACAGATTCAAAACTTTATTGAAAAAATGGAAAGCACGAATTTGTTCTCTTCTGTTGTTTTAGAACAAGCGAGGGACACACAAAATAGGGAACAAAGGAAGAGAAAAATATTTGTAATAGTGAGTGTGTTAAAATAAACAGGCAGGCGGATGTTATATAAATAATTCCACCTGATTTAAAAAATGTTGTGGTTAAAAATATTTCTTCGGTTAAGTATAGGCAGTATTATTATCCTGAATATAGGTTTATCAGGTCTATATTATTTTTTTAAATATGATAAAGGAGAGTCTATTAAAAATGAAATAAAAAGCCTAGAGGGGCAAAAAAATGCTGTGCAAAAAAAAATAAATGATTTGAAGGCGAGTTTAAATAATTTGCAGGAGATGGATAAAGCTATGAATAGTATGGGCACTGAAGTTAATAAATTGCTTGAATTCATTCCAAATAAGGTGACTTCTTCAATGATCTTGAATCACTTGAATATACAAGCTAAATCAGCAGGGGTGGATTTAGAGGATATTAACAATCGTGGAGGTAGTGAAATAAAGAACTTTTATGAAAAATTAAAAATTAGTGTGACAGTTAAAGGATTGTTTACACAAGTTCTTATTTTCCTTTCTAAACTGACTAGTTTAACTGAAGTTGTTACTGTAGAAAATTTTGATTTGACGGAAGTTCAACAAAGAGGACAGCAAATAGGTGGATTAAAAGAAGTGAAAATGAGAATGGATATTTATGGCTATCGTTACATTGCTCCTGTTTTGGATCAAAAGAATAAAGATGAAAAAAAGGAGGTAACACAATGAAAAAATTTTTTCAGGTTTTTCTCTATTTGAATGTGTGTTGTGTTTCTTTGTTTTTTATTATATGGCTTGTGACTTCTGCTTCTTTTTTGGAACCTGTTGCATCGGCGAAGGAGCCTACCAATACACCACCGGTTAATCCATCTGCTAACACATCACTTACCACACCACCTGCCAGTGTACCGCCAATCAAACCGGAAAGCTCACTGATGAAACAAAAAACAGTGGAAGCGATGAAGGATACAGGATCAGCAGGGGTGGTAAATAAGAGAAAGCCGTCTTCAGTGGCTGGTAATGATAAGTCCGGTGCATCGGCTTTATCACCAGGTAAAAAAAGTGAGGCAAACTCTTTAGAAAAAGATGAAGTTTCATCTATACCTCAGAAAGATGGTGCCGCACCTTCCCCTCCGGCAGTGGATAATACGGTTCCTATTCCTCCCCCTCCGGCAGTGGATAATACAGCTCCTATTCCTCCTCCTCCGGTAGAAGAGGATAATTCCTTATCAGAAACGGAAGCCGGTCAAAAAAACAATATTCCTGGGGATATTTCTTCCGGGGTCAGTTCTTCTCAGCTTGAAAAATTAATGGAATCAGCTCAAAAGATTAAAGACAAAAAAGGAGTATCTGCTGACGCAGCTCATGATCTAATGCATATAAATCAGGAAATTGTGGATGTGTATAAAATGCTAAGTGTCTATCAATATGATCCTAAAGAAAGAAGAGATCCTTTTACGCCTTTTGATACAATGGAGGAGATAGATAATAGCGAACGGGTTGTCCCTGATTATCCAACCGGAAAGTATGATCTGAATGAGCTTAAATTAGTGGGAATTAAGTGGGATTCATCAGTCGGTCCTCCAAGAGCTTTTTTTAAAACTCCGGATAATGTTGTTCATAAGCTTCAAAAAAATGATCTAATAGGAAGTAACATGGGTATTATCTATAAATTAAGAGAAGATGAAGTGGTTATTTTGGAACCAAGATTTGTAGCAGGTGATAGTTCAGATGAAGATTTATATGAACCTATTATTGTTCAATTAAGGCGTTATGATGATAAGGAATCTGCTGAGGAAATATTAAATCAGGATGGAGATAGTATAGAAAAAAAGAAACTAATAGATAAGCAAAAAAAATCAGGAACGGGAACATAATAACTATATTAGGTGCGTATATTTTTGGAACTATGAGCTATCTATACTTGAATTTAATGACGTTAATTGTAAATATTTTATAATGGGAAAATAATTTTAGCAAATAAAAGTGACATTGTGATAAGGTGATGTCGGCAACATGAAAAACTACATTATTATATTTTTTATTTGTTTCTTCTTTGCTGTTTCTTGTCAGACGACAAGCAATCTTAGTACAGAACAACAAGTGGAAGATGCTGAGGAAGTGGCGGCGGATGTTGTTGGTGAAAATAGTGATGATGAGTTTGGAGAAGAAGACTTAGAAAGTGAATTTGCTGATTCGGAGGATTTTGAAAAAGAAATGGCGGAGGATGCTTTTTCAGATGAGGATTCTTCTTTAGAGGATGAAGTGGCGGAAGACACTGCTCCAAAAGAACAAGCTCCAAAAAAAGAAGAAGTAGCGGCACAGGCTCAAGAACAGGCTACAGAGGAAACATTAGAGCAAACGGAATCAGCGGAAGTGGAAGAACAGCCACTGGTAGAAGAAGAAATTGTGCAAACAGATGAGATGGATGATAGTGAGTTAATTGCGGAAGAGGATGTTGATTCTTCTTCATCTGTTGGAAGTGCCGGTGTTGTTATAAATAGTATTCGCTATGAGGCCGGGGACAATAAGATCTACGTTGATGGAACCGGTTCTTTCTCTTATCAATCCAGAGAGAATAAAGAAAATAATCAATTTGTTGTTGAAATACCAGGAGCTATTTTATCAGAAAGTCTGCAAGAACGTCCTTTTGTGATGAAAGATTTTAACACGTCAATTGCCTTATTACAGGCGGATCAAAAAGATAGTAATACTGTCCGTATTGTAATGCAGATGAGAGAAAATGCTGGTGCGCCGTCTATTAATGTTGCTGATACCGGTTCTTTAGTTATCATTGCTCCTGGTGGAGGAAGTAGTGAAGTGGGAAGTATGATGACTGCCGGTGCTGGAGAAGGAAATCCTTTAGGAGGTGGTACATCTCAAGATTCTTACAGCGGTGGTTCTTCCGGAGAAATTCTGCCAGCTAAATCTTTAGAGGAATTTTTTCTTCAGACTCCTAGATTTAGCGGTAAGCCTATTTCCTTTAATGTCCAAGGGGTTAGTGTAAGAGATTTTTTGCATTTTCTTTCAGAAGAAAGTGGTTTAAATATGGTGTTAGCGGATGATGTAAAAGGGACTATCAGTATTAAGTTAAGAAATGTTCCGTGGGATCAGGCTTTAG
>JANQSX010000169.1 GCA_028279085.1 Bdellovibrionales bacterium | reverse complement strand
CATTATTTTATTATAAAATTTTATTAATATAATATTTAAAAAGCTTTCTAAGGAGGATTGATATGAGAATAATAATTTTAATTTTTGGGTTTATTATATTGTTTTTTAACTTTCAGGCTACAGCTAGTCACATTGATAAAGAAAAAGTATTGGAAGCGCTTGTAGAAATACATGATGGTCGTAATAATCCTGATAGTTGCGATAATATGGTGACTGTTTATAAGGCTCTTGTTGATATTAAGGACAAACTGAGAGAAACTTCAACAGCTATGGGTATTGGCGACAGAACACGTTTTGATAATAGTGTATATTCGGCTATAAGTAGCATCACCGATATTGAAGGGAAAGTATGGGAAGCTATTAGAGCTATTGAATACGCAAAGGAAAATATGGTAAAACCTGCTATGAGAGCTGTTAATTCTGCAAATGTTGAGCATGAAGAAAGAGAACAAAAACTCTCTCAGTGAAGTTAAAACTAATATCTCATGATATAAGTTTTTCAGAATGAATAGATGTATTTTTGACTGAAGTTATTGAATAGAGAGATTAAGAATTCGTGTTTTCAAAATTAGCTGTAGCGGATTGTTCGTCTTCACAAATAGCAATATCATTTATTTCGCTTTCTGCAAAAACCCGTCGAAATTCAGAACCAACGCAACAAAACTGTAAACTGGATTTTTGTTTTAAATCTTTCATGGTACTCATAAAGGATTTTAGGCCATCTGAACCAACAAAACTAAGATTTTTGAAATTAAAGATAATATTTTTTCTAGAGAGTTTGTTCATACATGTTTCATAAAAAGGTTCTGCAGAAGCAAAATCCACTTCTCCCTTTAAATCGATAACTAATACATTATTATTATTTTTTCTGATGAAAGCTTTCATTAAAACTCCTATATGCTCCGTCCAGTATAGAATGAAATGGTATAATATATATAGAAAAACTTAAAAACTAGTCTTTTGTTGTAGTTTTATTTTATGAACTTTTGAATACCAATTAATTAAGATATTTTATAAAATTTCCGTGTCATTGTCCAGTTATGATTAGGGTAATGGGTTTCCAAAAAAATATAAGCAATAATTCAGTATTCTATAAGTTATTTTAAATCAGTTCAAAAGGTGAATAAAATATGGATAGGTTAAAACGCTCTTTTTTTGAACAAAACACAGTAAAAGCAGCTGTGGATCTTTTAGGTTGTTTTTTGGTAAGACAGACAAAAAAAGGAAACTTTTTAAAAGGACGTATTGTAGAAACAGAAGCCTATCTTGGTTTAAAAGATGATTGTTGTCATAGTTTCAGTGGTCGGAAAACAGACAGAACAAAAGTGATGTATATGTCAGGTGGGTATGCCTATGTGTATTTTACATATGGAATGCACTATTGTTTTAATGTTGTGACGGCGGGTAGTGAGGAGCCGGAAGCGGTTTTAATACGGGCGTTGGAACCTATTGAGGGAATTTCCACAATGAAAAAAAATCGTTTTCAAAAAGATATTAAAAATCTTACAAACGGTCCCGCGAAACTCTGTCAGGCTTTTGGTATTGATAGAAAACTCAATGGCGCAGACTTGAAAGGAGATGATTTATATATAACAAGGGGGCGGAAAATTTTAATAGAAAATATAGCTGTTAGTGAACGTATTGGATTATCTCCTATGCTGTCTTCTTGTTACTGGCCTTTAAGATTTTATATAAAAGATAACCCTTTTGTATCTGTAAAGAAGTTATAATTTTTGCATATATATTTATGTAGGAGATTTATGTGAAGGTGGTGTTTATTCTTCAAGGAGGCTTCTGAGCATCCAGGCGGTTTTTTCATGTATCTGAATACGCTGTGTGAGTAAGTCCAAGGTGGCTTCATCATCACCTTTTTCAGCAGTAGGGAAGACAGAACGAGCTGTGTTAACCACTTTTTCATGATCGGAAGTAAGGTTTTCAATCATAGTTACAGCTCTTGGAATGTCTATTTCCTCTTTTATTGCACTGAGTTTTTGAAAATGAGCGTATGAGCCAGGAGCATAGATGCCTAATGCTCGAATTCTTTCAGCAATTAAATCAACGGCTTGAGAAAGTTCTGTATATTGTTCCTGAAACATCAAGTGAAGTGTGTGAAACATAGGGCCTGTTACATTCCAGTGGTAATTTTGTGTTTTGAGATACAAGGTATAACTATCCGCTAGAAGATGGGACAAACCTTCTGCAATACGTAATCTCTTACTTTCGGGAATACCAGTGTTGATGTTCAATGTGTTTCCTCTTTCTAATGGAGTAAAATTATTTTTCCTTATTTTTAAAATAGTAAAGTTCTCCTGTTTTGTTGCTATATATAAATTATCTCAACCTCTAAAAAAGCTGTCAATAGGTATTTTTTTCATAACATAACCTAAACAATCTGATTTGGCGATTTTTATATCTTTTGTAAACATAGAAGGTATAGAAGGATTTTTAACTATCCAGTTATTATCAACAATAGAAAACAAATGATCAAAAATATTTTCTCCGGTTTTATCGATTAACTTAATTCGCTTCGGATCTTTTATTTTCCCCAGAATAGTATGAGTTTGGAGTTCTTTAAAATTAAATTTATCAAATTGATCTGTCAGACAAAAATGATTGTTATTTAAAACCGGTTTTTGGTGAAAAGAAATTTTGGAGTCCGGTTCAATATATAATCTAGCATAAGTGGAATAAATATATGGGATTTTCACTTCTTCATTTTTCCAACCTGTATCTTCATTTAAAATAGTTTCAATAAACCGAACTCCGGAGTTGAGTCCTTCTTTATTTCCAGGCAGCCCACATTCAAGCACCACAGTAGGACAAATTTCAGAAAAAGCGATGGATAGAACAGAATCCGGTTCCGTAAAATGCACAATATCTTTGGAAAAAATTTGTGCCAATTTTACAAACTCTTCTTTTTTCTTATTAATGCAGGAGTAAAGAGGGTTTTCTCCGCTGTTATTGTGAATATCAACAGCTATATGAATTTTTTGATCTTTAACATATTGTAATACTTGTTCAGCTACCGAGTGTTGAGGAGAAGAACCTCCATTCCATATACGGTTAAAATCAAGTTGTCCTTCTAATTGCCGCACTCCTTGCGCACAAGCTTGAGGATTAGCTATAAAAAGGATCAAACTCTTAGGTAAGGTTTTTTTATGATATTTTTTTAAAACTTTTTGTAAAATAATTAAACTTGAAAATTCATTTCCATGAAGAAGGATGGAAACAAACACAGGTGTTTTATTGTCACCTTTCAAATGGATGATAGTGGGGCCGTTGATAACTTTTGTTATTTCTTTTGGTGTTATATTGAAAAAGCCCTTTGGAATATCATTTAGGAACAGCATAAATATTAGACGCTCCACTCATGAACAGGGATATTCTTGTTTTGTTTATCCCAATAATCTTGTATCAGTTTGTCAAAGTCTTTTCCAAACTTACGAACATAAGCTTTTTGCCAGGCTGAGCCGTTTTGTAATGAGACAACTCGATTTTTGATAACATCATTTATTAAATAGTTCGCTCGGGGAGATTGCAAATCTAATTGGTTTAGTTCTTCCCATACAGCGGGTATTAATTTTTGATATAGAAGTTCATGTATTGTATAAACTTTTTCATCTAACCATTCTATTTTAGTGGAAAATCCTAAACGGCAAGCTAGATAAAAATCATTTTCTAATTCCTGAAAACTGATTTGAAGTTTTTTACCGGCTATGTGTTTCTGTATAAAATGAACAAGACCAATGAAAAATAAAATATTAGCTTGCATATCAACGGAAGTGGGGCCGGAAGAGGGGACTCTGTGTTCAATACGGAAATGGGGTTGGCTTTTTTCATCAAATCCGATAATCGGCCGGTTCCATCTCCAGATAGTTCCATTATGAAGTAATAGATGTTGTAATTTATTTTTTCCTTCTTTTTTTATTTCAGGAAGCAAGATAGGGTGCAAAAGGTTATGTTCAAAGAGTTCTGATACACACTCATGAACAAAGCCATGACCTAAGCCTACACGGGAAATATCCCGCTCTCCTTGTTTTACGTCCAATGAAATGACTCTGTCAAAAAGAGGGATACGCGACTCTTCCCATAATTCCTTTCCAAAAACGTAAGGGGAATTAGCACAGAGGGCACTCATGATGGGGCTGGCAATAAGAGAGGCGTTGTAAAAGTCTTTTGCCTGAGAAAAATGGACTTGCAAATGAATTTGTAAAGAAGTGGTTTGTGCTTCATGTATGATGTTGGTAGTATCAATAAGAAATGTTTCTCTACCTTGTATTTTAACATTAATTGATTTTTTTCTCAGGGAATTAATGCGATCGTTTATGGCGTAGTATCTATTTCTCGGGTATATTTGTTTCATTCCAAAAGGAACTTGTGTGAGGTCAGGATAGATTCCAATAAACATGACTCTGTTGTTTTGTTGGATAGCCGCATCTGAGCATTTATTTATAAAAAATTGAAAATCTTGTTCCAGATTCTCTGCTAGACTCTTGTTCAAATGAAAAGGGTTGCCGTTTATTTCAAAATTAAATTTTGAAAGCTCCGGTGTAATATGAGGATCTGAAATATTTTCCAATAGTTTATCACTACAGGGAGCAGGGAGGGCTTTTTCGTTTATAATCCATCCCTCCGCTTCATATCCGCATATTTGAGGTGAGTTTTTAAAATGTTGGTTTTTTATCCATTGTTTGAGAAGTCGGGTTTCTTCTTTTAGAAACAGATAAAATTCCTGTTCCTGCTCTGTTGTATAAGATGATCGTTTTGTTTCCTGTCCCATGATATTTTGGTTTCCATATTAAAACAGATTACGGCGCCATATTGTGGCTTCTCTGGTAGGACCGACAGATACTACTTCTACAGGTATATCCAGTTCTTTTTGAATAAGCCGAATATAATCTTGAGCTTTTTTTGGTAACTCTTCAAATTTTTTCATTGAAGAAATCTCCTCCTGCCAACCTGGAAGCACAGTGTAAACCGGTTTAAATTCAGACAGTTCTGAAGAATAAACCGGGTAATCGTAAATTGTTTTTCCTTTTAAGGTATAGGCTACACACACTGGAATTTCTTTTAAATAAGATAACACGTCTAACTTCATTAGAGCCAGATGAGTGATACCGTTAATACGGGCGGAATATTTTAGGGCCGGTAGATCCAACCAGCCGCATCTTCTCATACGACCTGTGGTGGCTCCCCATTCTTCTCCTGTTTTTTGCAAAAGCTCTCCTTCTTCTCCTGTGCATTCTGTGAGAAAAGGCCCTCCGCCTACTCTTGTAGTGTAAGCTTTGGTAATAGCAATTACCTTCTTGATGAAACCTGGTCCAATTCCTGATCCCACTAAAGCGGAACCGGATAAAGTGCTGGAGCTGGTAACATAAGGGTAGGTGCCATGGAGGAGGTCTAATAAACTGCCCTGTGCTCCTTCAAAAAGCACTTTTTTATTCTCTTTTAAAGCTTTGTAAATGACGGAAGAAGTGTCATGACATCGGTAAAATTTTAACTCTTCTCTTAAAGATAGAACTTTATTTAAAATGTTTTCCAATGAAACAGGAGTTTGTTTATAAAACTTTTCAATTAAGAAGTTTTTTTCGCTGAGAGATTTTTCTAGTTTGTTTTTTAGAGTTTCTTTATCCGTAAATAGATCACCAAACAACAGAGCTTTACGGGAAGCTCTATCTTCATAAGCCGGCCCGATTCCTTTTCCTGTAGTGCCGATTTTTACACCATTAACCGCTTTTTCCCGGGCTTGGTCTAAAACCCTGTGATAACTTAATAATACTGTGGCGGAATCAGAAATAAGTAATTTTGAAGGTTTATTTAAATAATCTCCGGACTGTTTGATAGCCTGTATTTCAGATACTAAAGTTTCAATATCCAACACCACACCGGCGCTGATAATACAGGTGGTATTGGAATGAAAAATTCCGGAGGGGATAAGGTGTAAAATTTTTTTTTGGTTGCCAATATTCAATGTGTGGCCGGCGTTAGCGCCACCTTGGTAACGAATTACATAATCCGCTTCTGCAGAAAAAACATCAACTGCTTTTCCTTTTCCTTCATCGCCCCACTGGGATCCTATTACAATAATGCCTGACACAAAAAAAAATTAAGACATAAGGGAAGTCCTTTTGCAAGCCTTGTTTCCCTTAAGTTGATTTTTAAACTGCTTAGGTCCTGAAATTTCCGTTTTCAATAGGTTTTTCTTATTTTATAAGGTTAAGATTGGAATATATTTTGGAATATAATGTTATTGGATTGGATTAATAAATAGACAAACTACTGAAGACTTAAGTCTATTACATCTAAGAATTTTGTTTTTGATGGCCATTTTAGTTAATATAATAGGTGTTTGTACCGAAGGTAAAGTAAGTGGCGTTTGAATATTTTTGGAGAGATATATATGAACAAACAAATATTTTGCATCATGATATTATGTTCATTTTTTTTAGCAGCCTGTACCGATCTATCTACCGGAGGTGAGAGAGATCGCAGGCCGGATGATAGATCCGGTGACCCGGATACAGAATTACCTACAGACCTTGAAGAAACACTCTCTTGGAAAGACTTATTAAAAAACTGTAAGCCTGATTTATCTGTTCCGGATAATACGATTGATCTGGTTACAGATGTTTTCGGTGTAAGTGATAAATATCCTCCCAGAGTAATGAGGGAATGTTTTAAAAAAAAGTTGGAAGATTCTCATGATCGTATTTGTGATGCGAGAGAGGCATTGGAAAGAAAAAGGGAAAGGGCGCGTAGTGACTCTGAGAGATCAAGAGTGGAAAGTTCTATTTATAAATTAGATCAAATTCAATTCAAATTTAAGCAGAACTTATATGAGTTAGCTGTGGATTTTGATGAAAAAGTAATCAAATTGGAAAATAAAAAGCCAAAAAATGATCTTGGTCGTTTTTTGAACTGGATCGGACAAGAAGAAGGCGAGGCTCTGCGGGATATTCTTGATACAGAGTCATATACTGAATGTAACTTTTATTCCACCGATGATGACTAAATAAATCTTATGTCATCCTGAGTAAAACAAAAACTCATAGTTATAAATATCATTGACTTTCTTTATACTTTGAGTCCACAATGCGACTTATGAGGAAGTGGATTTTTATTATCCTCCCGATAGGCTGTGCGATTGTTTTTTTAGCAATTGATTATCTTGTGTCCTCTACTGAGCATTCTTATTTAAGTACTAAAACGGAATCCAATAAATTAGATGAGTCATCAAATTCTTTAGCTGATGATTTTTCTAATCGTGTAGCAAAGGATGAGTCTCACAAAGATAAAGAAGAAGTGATTAAAGAGAAAGGCTCTGTAGAAAAGAATACTGGTAATTTTGCATCAATAGAGATAGGAAAGCATAGTATAGGACCATCAACTCGTGCCCTCTTTTCCAATCGAGGCTCGGATGTAAAAAGTGGTAATAAGCCTCTTGTGTTAAACTTACCGGTTCAGAAAGTGGCACCGACTGATAATGAAGCTTCTTTTGTTTTAGGTGCACCACCTGCTGTCTTTTTTTCTTTGGACTTTGTAAATGAACAGGTTTTAAATCATAATTTACAGCTTAAAAATATACCTGTCGGAGGCTTGTCCGCTCTCTCATACGATCAGAAACAAAATGCTTTTATTGCTTTATCGGATGATAAGAATAAAAAAGGCCCTGCGCGATTTTATAAGTTTAGACTAGTACAAAAAAAGGAGGGAGAAAAAAAGCAATACGAATTGCACTTAAGGGATCAAGTATTTTTAAATAATAGGGAGGGACAACGATTTGCCTCTATCGATCCGGAGGGTGCCGCTTTTTTAAACTCAGATCAGATATTTATCAGTTCAGAAGGTGCTCAAATGGATGATTTAACTGAACCTCCCGCGGTGTTTCTTTTTGACTTAAAAGGGAGGTGGCTTTCTAGATGGGTTTTACCGGGAATGTATTGGCCGGATGATCTGAATCAGTTGGGACAATGGGGGGTAAAAGAAAATAAGGCTTTTGAAGCTTTATCTGTTGATCATGAGCAAAATGCACTTTGGTTGACTACAGAACATCCTTTACATCAAGATGAACAAGATAAAACAAAAGAAGATAACAAACAATATGTGCGTTTTAGTCGTTTTGATATTGATACGGAAAGAGTCAATGCTCAATTCGTATATCCTATGGAATCGGACATAGAGATAAGTAATTTAAAGGGTCAAAATGGTGTAACGGATTTTTTCTCTTTGGGAGGTCAAAAATTAATTGTGGTGGAAAGAGCTTATTTAAAAGATGAAACTAACCCTGGTGATAGAAAAACAGATGC
>JANQSX010000159.1 GCA_028279085.1 Bdellovibrionales bacterium | reverse complement strand
GGCGGCAAACTTGCTGCTTGGTAAATGGCTATCAATGGCAACGATGTTCAATAACTATAGAGAAGAGGGGGAAAGGGAAAAAAATTTTGCAGCACATGTTGGAGGAAAAATAAGTGATGATCTCAACGAACATGAAAACACCATGGGGAGCTATAGGAGTGCTGATGACACTTCCGGACCAGGAGGTAGAATATGGGAACACAACATTAACCCTTATGGACTCCATTTATCCCCTATCTACAACAAGCCTTGGAAATACGACAACAGTGCCAAGGCTGTTAACATTGATCAAGTCATTGGCGAAATAGAAGGGCTGAGTGATAGATGGGCAACCGTTGGTCACTATACTTTCGGTATTTGTTCTGAAGATATGGTGTTGAGGCCAGATAGGAGCTTAATGTTGGGTGGGGCTTTAGAAGAGCTTGACTATGACAGTTTGACTGAGGAAGCTATTAGAGATCTGGAATATAACAGCTTGATTGATGAGAGTATTAATGAGCAAAAAATACTTTGTGACTGGATAGATGACATTTCTTCTTACCGGATGAAATTAGTTTTAATTATTCAGGAGCCGGCTGAGAAAGCTCTGGGTAGAGGCTATGGGGGACGAGCACATTTCATTAATGAAATTCTCCAATCCGCTGCGGAGGATTACTCTGTTGTTCCATTTTTAAGACATAGACAAGAGCTTGAGGGACATCCGATCAACGAAACTTTCTCAGGTTATGTAACCAAAGAAAATGTTCATCCATTTGTTTATCAGTCCCACTCAGTTGCTTGGGAAATGACCAAGTCCTTGGTACCCTTTGATGATCATTTTACTTATTCTGATTTACTTCATAATTTATCAACTATTCAGGATGGATTAGACACGCTCTGGGGGCAGGGGGGAGTTAACAAGATTTTTGATGGTAAGATAACTATTCCTTCTCCCCTGTTTGTTTTCCCCTTGGAGGTGCTTCCTGTTGGGGAGGGAGTAAACGCACCAAGTGAGAGATGGAATATCCTTGGAGGCCATAATCTATGGCACATCACGGGGAGTGGTATTTATCAAGTCCATTTAATTATCCAGCATCGGTTTGACCCCTTTGATTTACAAAGCTATGAGAGTCTAAATGGCAAAGATAGGGAGAAGTTGAGGGGTTATGAAATTATCAAATAAAGAGATATTGGTTATAATCATTATTTTTTCATCTATATTTCTTGTAAAGAGTGTTGTTGAGGCGATCGATCGGCATAAACAGTTGGAGATAGAGGAACTCAGAGAGCAAGTGGAAAGAGAACGCTTTGAAATGGAGAGGCGCAGGGAGCAGAGGGAAGAAGAACGTTTAGAAATAGAGAGGCGCAGGGAGCAGAGGGAGGAGCAGAAATAACAACAGAGAAAAAACCGGTAGTAGAAACGAAAAAAGGCAGCAAACTTGCTGCTCAAATAAGTGGACATCAGTGAATGTTGCTAATGATATTCCTTGATTCAGTGCAACGCAAAGCAATAACAATTTTGCACCACCCTGGAGAACAAACTGTTTTTTATGAAAATTTGTCTCTCTTACTAATAAACTTTGTAATATAGATATAAGTTTGAGATGGTCTTTTAAAGTTGAGACAGTCTTTTAAGTGTGTATTTATATAATGTGAGGAACAGCATGAGAATTAAGCAGCTAGAGTTGAAAGGTTTTAAATCTTTTAGAAACCGCACAATAATCCGTTTTGGTTCCGGCACAAGTTGCATTGTGGGTCCCAACGGCTGTGGGAAATCCAATGTTGTAGATGCTTTCCTCTGGGTTATGGGAGAAACAGCTCCTAAGCATCTACGGGGTTCTTCTATGGAAGATGTTATTTTTACAGGTACAGGTAAACAACCGGCCTCCGGTGTAGCGGAAGTATCTTTAGTTATAGAAAAAGCGGGAAAGGAAAATACCTTCCCTGCTCCTTATAGAAGTTTTTCAGAAATCATGTTGACCCGTCGCTTGGATAGAGATGGAAAATCAGAATATCTTATTAACTCCCGCCCTTGTCGTTTAAAGGATGTGCAGGAAGTTTTTATGGATACCGGAGCAGGTATTCATGGATTCAGTTTTATTGAACAAGGGGAAGTGGAACGTTTTATCTCTTCCAAGCCGGAGCAAAAACGTTTGTTAATTGAGTCTGCCGCCGGAATCTCAAAATTTCGCTCCAGAAAAAAAGAAGCGGAAAAAAAGTTAAACTTAACGGAAAATAATTTAAAAAGATTAAAAGATGTGTTGTCTCAACAGAACACACAATTGGAAAAGCTGAAAAAACAATCTGAGAAAGCGGAGCAGTTTAAAAATCTCAAAAAACAGATTCGAGAAAAAGATATTCAAATCAGTGTATGGGATTTGAATCACCTTCAAAAGAAGACGCAGTTTTTAGACAAGCAAATTCAGAAAGATTTGATACAAAAAGACAATCTGCAAAAAGAGGTTAGTCAGGTGCAATCCCATTTAGAGGAGTTGGATAGAACACATGAAACTAATAAATCAGAGATACAAACAGCGGAAAAAGAACTGGAATCTGTAAAAGATTGGTTTTTATCTGTGGAAAAAGAATTAGCGGGACTCACAGCTTCTATTCAAGTCAATAAAGAAAACTTAGCTCGTTCTGAACTTTCATCCTATGAGCAAAATTGTCAGGTTATTCTAAGCCAGGTGGAAGGTATTGACAGTAATATTACTCAATATGAACAAAAGATAAAAGGGTTTTCTGAAAAATGGAGTCAGGTGAAAAAAGAGTATGAAGTGTTAAGTGAAAAATATTTTGCATCAGAAGAGAAGAAGCAGTCTTTGAAAACAGACTTAATAAACTGTGAGCATCAGGAAGTTTTATTTCAACAACAAAGTAAATCCACTTTGTCGGCAATTGAGAGTTGGAATCAAAGGGAGCAGGAATGGAAAGTGTTACTAGAAGAAAAAAACAAGAATATGAAAAAGATTCAATCTCAGAAAAAACTTCTGACGGATAAATTGGAAAAAAGAAAACAATTGAGTTTTAATGTAACGGACTCCATACAAGATCTGAAAAAAAATATAGAATCTCTTAAAGTGGAAATTCAAAAGCAGGAATCTGATCTGAAAAAAAAGCAAATAGAAACTTCCGCTCTTTATTCCGAGTGGAATAGTTTGAAGAAGTTAGGTGTTCGTATGGACGCAAGAAAAAAAGGACTGCGTTTTGTAATGCAGTCTGTGGAACAGAAAGACAAACTTTTAGAGACAGCAACCTCTATTCGTTTATTGTCTCCTGTTTTAGAGAAAGCTGTGTCCTCTTATATGGATTTAAGGTTGGACTCTATTTTTTGTCGTGATGAAGAAACAGCTTTGTCTGCTATAGCTCTTTTAAATCAGAAAAAGATCGGACGTTGTCGCTTTTTGTTGCCCACAAGTGTAACCGCCTCCGGTAAATTGGGTTTAAGTAAAAAATTAAAGAAAGAGTCCGGGTTTCAATTTTTTTTAAAGGACAATATAGAGGGCAATAAGGAGCTTATTGATTTGCTTTTTTCACATACAGTCGTGGTGGATAATATAAATACCGCTATTCATCTAAAAAAGAAGTATCCAAATTGGTGTTTTATTACTTTAAAAGGTGAGGTTTTGACTTCAGAAGGGGATATGATCGGTGGTGAGTTTGCACAAGAAGAAATGAACATTTTAACTTATAGAAGAGCTATGAAAGAGATGCCTATTCAACATGAAGCAATGAATAAGCAAGTCCACTCAATGGAGCTTCAACTCAAAAAAATAAAAACATTATTTCAAAAAAATACGGATAAACTTTCTGAGTTAGATGAGGAAAAGGGAAATTTTCAAATTAGCATTTTAGATATCAGTAAAGATTTGGAAATGGTTCATCGTGATCAAAATCGTTTGATGCAGGAAATATCTCATAGCCGCAAAAAAATATTAGAATGTCAAAAAAAGCGTCAAGAGTTGCAAAATAAAAAAAAGTCTTTTCAGAAAGAATCTCAATCTGCCCGGCAGAATGATCTTCAAATAGCGTTAAAACGAGTGGAATTGGAATGTGTACAGTGGGATCAGGAAAAACAAGCTGTATCCAGACAGAAGGAGCATTTTTGGCAGGAATTAACTTCTTGTGAAAAAGAACTGGTTTCTTTAAAAGAGAGAAAACTCTTATTAAAACAATCTTTGGAAGATGAGAAACAAAGAGAAAAGAGCAACCTTTCTCAGTTACAGGAAAAAGGATCACTTATTCGTGATTATGAAAACAAAGTACAGAAAATGGAGCAGAAAAAGAAAAATTTGAATAAGGATGTGGAGAAAAAGACACAGAGGATATTTAACTTAAATAAAAATCAGGAAAACTTAAGAAAACAAATAAACGACGGTCAATCTCGTATTATTGAATTACACCAAGAGCGGACAGATAAAGAGTCAGCTATTAATGATTTGAAATTACAGCTGGAAAGTTTAGTTTTACAGAAAACATCTTTGATAGAAAAAGTAATGGAAAAGTACCAATTGGATTTGGAGTCTTCAATAGAATCTAAACCACTTAATTTTGCCAGAGATAAAGAGGAACAGGATTTGCAAAAACTGCGTGATCGTTTATCTCGTATTGGGGAAGTTAATCTACTAGCTTTAAAAGAATATGAAGAGTTGGTGCAGGAAAACCGATTTTACCAAAAACAGTACGAAGACTTATCTATTTCAAAAGAAAAACTGTTCCAGGTGATAAAAAGAATTGATAGTTTTTGCTCCAAAAAATTTAATGAAGTATTTGAACAAGTTAATTCTTGTTTTTCCAAAGTGTGGCCAGCCCTTTTTGAAGGAGGTAAGGCTGAATTGATTTTAGTTAAGGATCCGGAGAAAAATGTGGAGGGTATGGATATTATGGTTGAGCCTCCAGGGAAGAAAGTTCAAAATATGAATCTGCTTTCCGGAGGGGAAAAAGCTATGACAGCGGTAGCGGTGATTTTTGCTATATTTTTAGTTAAGCCTTCTCCTTTTTGTATTTTAGATGAGGTGGATGCTCCATTGGATGATGTGAATATTGCCCGATTCAATTCGCTTTTGTCAGAAATGGCGGCAGTCAGTCAGATTATTGTTATTACTCATAACAAATATACCATGCGGGAATGTGATCATTTGTATGGTATAACGATGGAAGAAAAAGGCATTTCAAAAGTAATGTCTTTGGATATAAAACCCACACAAACTGATAAGACCAAGAACAAAACAGTAAATTCTGTGTCAGTATAAACTATTTACAACAATTAGGGTTATTGCAGAATCCATACAATTCAAAGATATGATGTTCTATTGAAAAATTATGATCTTTACCAACTTTTTTAATTTGGTCTTCAATAATTTCATTTTGAAATTCAACAATTTTTCCACATTTAGTACAGACAATATGATGATGATGTTCCCTAACTTTTAATTCATATCGAGTCGGCGCATATCCAATACGCAACTCTGATGTAATACCGAATCGGGAGGTTTCCTTTAAAAAGCGATAAACAGTGGCAAAGCCGATATTAGGGTATTCGGCAGACACCCTTTCAAAGACATCTTTTGCTGTAACATGAGTTTTTGGTCCCTTGTTGAGAGCTTTTAAGATAGAAAGCCTTTGATTAGTGACTTTGAGATTCATACTTCTGAGCATAGACTTCAGATTGCTTTCGGATAGCTTCGTTTGAGGCTGAATAAGCTCGTCTTTTGTATATCCTTTAGGTAATTCCGTTATTTCCATATAGTTATCTATATAAATAAGTGAAAGAAGTGTCAATAAAAATGACAATCATTTTCATCTTTGGGTGCAATCAAAGGTCAATCTTATTCTAATATACTCTTTTAGTAAAATGCCGGACGGGTTTTAAATCAAAAAGATTTTTTGTTTCTTCCATTTTAGAGGGGATATTGTTAGTTGTGGCTAACCAATTTTCCTTATTTTCCATACATAAGAAGATATTCCACTCAGAGTTATGGTTTTTAAATTCTGAAAAAATAAAACGAAACATTTCCTGCCTCAAATGACTATCATATCTTAATTTACCGTCTTTATTTTTAAAATACTCTCCACTGGTTACCAATGATTTCATTCCGAATCTTTCCCGCATAATATGCCTTTGTTGTGGTTGAAAGCGTAAAGCGCCTAGAGAGATATGGGAAACTTCTTCCGGTTTAAATAAAAAAGTGATTTTCTGAATCATAGTTGAATAGCTTTCTTTCCATTCCTTGTGGTAAATCACAGGGTCTAAGTGAAAAGCTACAGGGAAACCTTTGTCCCGACAAAGGCGGGCGGCATTAAGTCGTTCACTTAAACTAGCTGTGCCGTGTTCCTCTTTTTCAATAATGTATTGAGGGTTGAGAGACCAACTGACAATGATATTTCCGGAGTGTTTTTTATTGACGAAATTTTTAATATTGGCGGATTTGGTTTTGAACTCTAAAGTCCAGTTGGGGTGTTGTGTGAAATAATCAAGCAGTTGGATGGAATGTAAGCTTATATCATCTAAACTGAGACTGTCTGTTATTTCTCCTGTTCCAATGCGGAGTTTATGATCTTTCATTTCCAAAGCTATTTGAGATAGTTCATTAAGAGCGTCTCCGATATTGGTATAAATGGTGACGAATGGGAAATTAATAAGGCTTTGAAGATAGCAATAAGAACAGTCCATTTCACAGTGTTGTCCTAAGTTAAGAACAAAATAGTTGCAGCAGATGAGCCCTGGTCGTACTCCCGGACATCTTTTAAAAAATTTTCCCTTAAAAGAGCAAAGCAGAAGATTTTTTTTACTTTTATTAAATTGCTCTGCATTCATGTTGGAAATATTTTTTAATTCTGATTTATCTTTAATAATGTGAATACGGTCTTTGGGAAATATCTCAAGTGCTCTTTTAGCACTTTCTGAAGAAAAGGATTCTTTTTCAATGTAAATATTTTCAAATTGTTTAATGAAATTTTTTTCTGTCATTGTATTTTTAAATGGTTTATTTTAGGCACAGTTTAACGGTCATTAGGTGCCTTGTAAATCATTAAAAATAAGATTTAAAAAAAAATCTAGTTTTGATTTATTTTTCCCATAGCCTGTATAGCTAATATACGAACATCTTTATCCGGGTCTTTGGCTAATGTTTCCAGGAGATACATGGTTTTTGCCGTATTTATTTTTTCTAGAGCTTTAACTATTTTTTTGCGAATGACCACCTCTTTATCTGTCACCATTTTTTCTAAAAGCTGAAGAGCTTCCGGAATGTCTATATACGGTGTATTTTTTATTATTTCCTCTCGTACTCTGGATTCTTTATCTCTAGTTAATGTGTTTAATAGTTGAGACACCTTTTTCTTTGTTTGATGAGCCAGGTTTATAGCTTGTCGTTTCGATTTCTTTTTGTCGGTGGATAATTGTATCATTTGTTTATAGACACCCCTGTTATTTCGCGATGATATATGATGTCTTTTTTTTCTTTGTTTTTTTGTTTGAGTATCTAAAGTTACTAAAAAGTCCTCTGCTCGTGTGTATATTTTTATAGAAGAATCAATAATTGAAGCTTTTATATTATAGTAAGAGCTGTTCTTCTTACTATATTTATTTTCTGATTTTATCATCTTTTCCAATAATTTAAGGCTTTCTGTCGGATCTTTGATTTTCTTTATAGAGCTGGCTACTGCTTCTCGAGTTTTAGCGGCTTTATCTTTTGCCAATATATTTAATAATTGAAATGTTTTTTTCTTTGTTTGATGAGCCAGGTTTATAGCTTGTTTTTCCGCCTTTTGCTTATTTTTTGCATACTGTATGATTTGTCGATAAATGCTTATACCCCTTCTCCCGTAATAGCGTCTTTTCTTTTGGTTTTCTTTTTGTGCTTTTTCATCTCCTAAGTAAATAAGGAAACTGGCCGCTTTCTGATGTATTTTTACTATAGATTCAATGAGTGTTTTTTCTATAGAAAAATGACTATATGCTTTGGATTGATGTTTATATTTATTTTTGTTTTTAGTTATCTTTTCTAATAGTTTAAGGCTTTTTACGGGGCTTTCTAATAGAGCTGTGTTTTCAGCGATCAGTATTTGAATAAATTTATCTTTGTCTGTAGATAAAGTATTCAATAATTGGAATACTTTTTCTTTTGTTTGGTTAGCCAGGTTTATAGCTTGTTTTTCCGCTTGTGTTTTATTATTCGCACTTTGTATTATTTGCAGATAAAGGTTTTTGTCCAAGAGACGATTCCTGTAACCATAATAGCGTCTTTTTTTATTTTCTGAGTTTCGTTTTTGCCAT
>JANQSX010000143.1 GCA_028279085.1 Bdellovibrionales bacterium | reverse complement strand
TGCGTATTTTTCGTGCCAAAGCCACATCGAATGTTCAAAGTCTTGTTTGTTAAAAGTAAAACTTTTCCAAGGACGGTCTTTCCAAGAGCGCTCAACAATGGAGATTAATAACAGATGCATTGCTTTTATGTGCTTAAAGTTTTCAACTTGTATAGTTTTCCCTTTTCTATTAATTTTTCTACTAAAAAAATCAGCTAAAGGAGTTTCAACATTTTTGTTCCAAAATTCTTCTTCCTCTTGAGTAAGAAGATCCTTTTCCGCAAAGAAATATTTTGCATTTTTTTCACGGATTTTCCTCTCTTTAAAAGAGAAGACTTTGAATGTTCCATTTGTTGTTTCCCATGGTTTAGTTAAAAATCTTGGTATTCTGTGTGACTTCATTTTTTTTACCTTTCTTTACACAAAAGATTCCCAAGCAGGCTTTGTATAGTGATTTTATTCACCATACTCCAAATTCCTCTCTCTCTTTCTCTCTCTGTTTTTCTGTTATTATGCTACTTTCTAAATAAGACATTTCTTTTTCATAAAACTCACGTACTTTTTTATGTTTGTGGTCCCTCAATTGTTCCACAGCTCTTTTTCTTTGCTCAAAGTATTTTGATAAAGGGCCACTCCAGGAAAAGCTACCTATATTACTTGAAATAGCTTCTATTACATCAATTCTATCCCCATATTGATCAAAAAGAATTTGAGCAATACGAGACCATGAATTGTGCTCCAGTAAACGCATATTTTCTGCAAAGAAAACAGGCATTTTGCTTGGTTCCCTTTCACACCATTCTTTGATCTTTTCCGGTTCCAGAATACCAAGAGGATTTACATCATAATCTCTGTTACAACATATAGACTGTATTCTGTAATCATCTTTACTTCTTGCTATCTGTAATAATCCTGTATCAGGATATTTCTGTAATATTAAACGAAATACTTTTCTTAAAATACTATCTTCAATGGAAAATCTATAAAGAGATGATTTAGATATAAGAATTTGTGATAAAAAGTTTTTTGAGAACTTTTCTCCATACTCAGAATCCATTATGCACCTTACTGCCACTTCATAATAATGATCATCCATAGTATTGTATTTTTTCTTATCTGATAAAAACCTTTCCTGTTTTAACAAATTATAAAGAGTAGGTAGCAATATCTTCTTTTTTTCGCCTGCATCTCTATACACATAATAATTATATATATCTAACGCCACCCAAGAACTTTCCACACCCTTATTCATTAGAGTTATAATTAAATCCTTCATTGTCTCTGGACTGACATTTTGACATCTTTGCCCGGCACTTAATCCTTTTAATTCTAGTATATCTAGATTTATCTTATTAAGAACCTGTATAAGTCGTCTTATATCCTGATCCTTTAAACTTAAACTATGATAAACTGGAACAATCAAATCTATTAAATCGTCATCATTTGATACATTATCAAAAATTTTCTGAGCTTCACCTGCATTACAATTATTTAATTCCGCTAAGAAACCACATAAAAAAGAAGGGTTAAAGTCTTTACCTGTTTTCCATCTTTTTATAATCTCCAGAAAATTGATTGCAAATTCTACAGGATTTTCTAATGATTCAGCTAATTGCCTAGCAAAAGGAATAGTATTTCTTTGTTCTCCATGAAATAAAACTTCCAGTGAAGATATTATTTGTTCTTTACTTGCATTTTCAAAGTGATTTTTAAAATCTTTAAATATTTCGGAAAATTTTTCCTTATATTTTATGCTAATCTCTTCATCGTATAATAAGCTCCAAGCACATTCTGTAATATAAGAACGTAATTGTTGGTTTATATCTTTTTTAGGTTGTAAAAAATTTAATATCTTTTTAATCCGTCTTTTATTTTCTTTTGTGAGCTTTTCTGTATTATATTTTTGAAAACGTAATAAGTTATTGATAGCTAAAGGCCAGTGAGTACCATGCACTGATACAATATCTTCAATTGCCTTTTCTACATCATCATACAAATGTTCTTTTAAGAGACCAACAAGATTAGATGCAATTGATTCGCAAGCCTTTTTTCTTATTTCCTGGTTACTATCTTCTATTGTAAATTTAACTAAGTATTTAAGGGCTGTACGTAAATAATCCCATACTTCACCATTAGTCTTCGGTCGCCATTCCTTAAAACTTTTACCACTGTTAGTATTTATTACATCGGAAGAACGTGTAAAAAAACCTATCTGTAATGCTTTGTTGAGAGCTTTTACAGCAATTTCTTTTTGCTTTAGTGATTTGGACTTTTGTATTTCATCAATGATTTTAAATTTTATATTAGGATCTGCTTCTGTTCCTGATGAACACATTTGAAAGTGACTTATGAATGCCTTAGTTGCATGATCATCCCAGTCTTTATTTTCTTCTACTTCTGCAAATTTTAATAATAATCTGGCAGAGTCCAAGTAAAGATCTTTCCTAACAGCTATTTTTTCCAAAGTCCAAATTAAATTATCTTTAGGTTCCTTAATATTCAATAATTCGTTCACAGTTTTACTTCCAAAAACCCTCTTTAGAGTTTTTAGAGCTGTTTCAGGACTTATCTCCGCCAGATGATAAAAACAAGCAGAGCCCCATTGTGTAATTAGTATTTTATCTTTTCCAAAAAAACCTTCCGCTCCGCACAGCAATTCTCCTAACTCTTGATCTTCTGCAGACAAATTCAAATGGGAAAATTGTTTACAAAAAGACTCTATTAATCCATTTAAGATAAAATACTCACCTTCTTTTTGATAAGAGTTCATACCAGTAAGCCATTTCATTACGGATTCTGGAGGAGTTTCTTGAATCAATTCAGCAGCTAACCATACCGCTAAAGGTTTTGGACGAACCTGTATAAGTCTCCCATGCTGTTGAATGATTTTTTTCTTTTTAAAATACTGTATCTTTTTATAAAATTGCTCATAATCCATTTTACATATTTTCTCAGCTATATATTTTGCCTCTTCTTCTCCCCTATTAACAGCCGTGCTGGATATTATCCACCCCTTCTTTTTCCTTTCGTCATCAGAAAAACAAATGGTATCAAAGAGGGAGCAAGCTTTTATCACTTTTTCTCCTTTTTCGTCTGGTTGATCCATTCCCCAAAGCATTTTTTTTCTAATTGTAGGAATATCATCTTTAAGTAGGTCAAGATGACTTACATCTTTAAGTAATTTGGCCATTAAAGGTAACCCTGATGTTAACTTTAACTGAAGCCATTCTGAATGAATCTGGCTATCCGACAAGATTTTTTTTACAATTTCTTTATCAGGATTTAGCTCAATAACCTTCACATCTTTTGAGACAATTTGTTTATC
>JANQSX010000089.1 GCA_028279085.1 Bdellovibrionales bacterium | reverse complement strand
ATTTAAGTGATAATGAGGATGTGTATTTATATCTATTGATTCATCTTTTTTTTCATAGAATTTCCGAGTACTATGAATAGGGGTATATAATAAAGTTTCAGGATCAATATCTTCACTAAGCGGGGTATCTGAAAATCTGTAACCTACTACTGTCAGTTCACCTGAGTTATAGAGTGTATTTATTTTTTGACTAAAATCCTGGAAATATTTTTGAGAAGTGTTTTTTGGTAACTCGTATATGTCACCTCTTTGAAAGGATAAATAGTACAAACTGTCTCTAGATTCGCTAAAAAACATACCTGTAACATTTTGATTGTCGGAAATATCTATTTTTATTTTTTGTTGGCCATCCATAAAAAAACCATTGCAGTTAAAAGGGATGTTCCTAATATTCATAATATTTTGCATTATGGTTTTTGCATCATGAGAAATCGTTAAATGAGGTGAATCGCTACAGTGACTTACTTCTATTCTGCCTCTTGGCAGCGCGACTTGATTACTCAGTTGTAAAGTGGTGTTTGGTTGTGCTTTACTACCATATCTCATATATCTAATTGTTTCTGTAAAGGCGGGAGGAGAATACATAGATAAATCATGGTGTGTTCTTTTTTGATACATCAATACATCTTGAAAAATGTGGTTGTCTTCCGGAAGTGTTGCTTGAAAGGGATTGATATAAAAAGTTTTTACTATTATATAACCATTTGTATGTTCAAAGGCTTCTGTTAAGGTTGAAGCACCAAAATATATAAATAACAGATATAGGTGTACTTTAAACAGTCTTTTCATTTTAGCACTTCCTTCTTTGTAGTTATTTTAATAAAACTTTTACTTTCTTATTCATATAGTATCCGTCTTTTGTTCTAAAAATGTATTTTGGTTTTTTGTGATCCGGTTCCACTAATTCTCTTAATCTTTTAATAGTGACATATATTTTATTGTCATGTACGCGTGGATCGTATTTCTGTTTCCAAATTTTTTCCACTAAAGATTCTTTTGAATAGATCACGCCCTGGGTGGAGATAAAGAGCTTTAACATATCTAAAAGAATAAACTGATTTTTGATATTGATGTGCCCTTTTTGTTTTTCTACTATCATTTTATTTTCCAGATTTACTACAATATCATAATTGTTGGTTATTTTCTCTTTTAATGTGTGAAGAGCTTGAGTGATTTTCCTGTGCATTACTTTTAAAACGAGAGGATTAACGGATTTGTTTGCGAGATTTAAGAAAATAGCGGCTTGTTCATAATCCCCTTTCTCCATATAATTGTTGCCTAAAAAGTAAAATAAGTGCAAAAACATATATCTTCTTCTGTGATTTCTTTGTGATTGTTCATAACATAACCAAAAAAGTTTCTCCGCGGAATCATATTTTTTTTCCATTTTTAAAACTTGAGCTTTTAAAAGATTATGTGCAAATTCCAATGATTGTATCTCGTCATTTGAATGTTCTAAAAACATCAGTAAATCATCACTTGATTTTTCATTAGAAAATAACAGGTGATTTTCTTTGATTTTTGACTGGAGAGTGGTTAAACAGTTAATTAGTGTATCCATGTTCTTTAATTCTTGTATAGCTTCCATGATTTTATTTTCTAAAGTGTAGAGGCAGGCAAAGCCATAAGATATATAACAAATACTTATTTTTGCTATTAGTAATTTTTTTTGATCTTTTTGTTCTTCTGATTTTTTTTGTAATTTAAGTGCTTCCGCTAAACCTTGATCAAATTGCACTTGAGCTTTGATATTATTTTTCTGTCTAAGGAAGCAAAATCCTAAAGAATAATGTAATCGGGCATAACTGGTTCCCAAGTCCTGATGGTTCCATATCACTTCCACTAATTCATTACGAATATTACTTATTTCATTAAAGTTTTCTATTTCTGTGCATATTATAATACGTAAATTTTGAGCATGTAGATACTTATTGTATTGTTTTTCTTTGAGTAGTTGAGAGCTTGCTTTTTTTAGTGTGTGTAGGGCATTTGGGAAGTCCCCTATAGAATATTGATTGATACCAAGGTTAAGTAGATAATTTGTTTGTGTTATTTGACTTAAATCCACATCCATACTTAATCCCTTCTTAAAACGGTGTATTCCGATTAAAGGAATTGTAAGAAATTGTCAAGACTTTTGTGGAAAGATGTAAAAATGATTACATATTAGTTAATGTTTTTGTATTTGTATATGTCCGGTGTATCTAGCTTTTAAACCTGAAATTTTTTCAAATCGTCGTTTAAACAACTCTTGCGCTGATTTAATATCCAGTGCACTAACCAATACTTGATCGACATGATCAACAGTAATAATTTCCATTTTGTTTAAGATTTCTACAGGTATTCCTTTTTCTTTGTCTTTTAGATCTCTTTCATTTTCTTTGGGAATGATGACTGTTTTAATATCTTCGCGATGAGCAGCTAAAATTTTCTCTTTTAGCCCTCCAATAGCCAGCACTCGACCTCTTAATGTGATCTCTCCGGTCATAGCTACTGTTTTCTTTACTGGAAAACGTGTGCAAGATGATACTAAACTAGTTGTGATGGCTACACCGGCGGAAGGACCATCTTTTGGAACAGCTCCTTCCGGTACATGGATGTGAAAATCATTTTTTTCAAAAAAATCAGCGGGTAATTCAAATAAAGGACCACGAGAACGGACGTAACTTAAAGCAGCGGAACAGGATTCTTTCATTATATCACCTAATTGACCAGTGCATGTAAATTTTCCTTTACCTGGAATCACAGAAACTTCAATAGCTAGTAAATCTCCTCCTGTGTCTGTCCAGGCTAAACCATTAGTCAATCCTATTTCATTTCTTTTTTCCACTTTTCCATATTTAAAACGGTGTACTCCTAAATATTTTTTAGCTTTTGTAAGAGAAACAGAATAGTTAATATATTTTTTAGCTATCTCTTTATGATCTGTTTTTTTATTTTGAGCAAAATAGAAAACAATTTCTTTTGCAATTTTACGACATAGTTTGGCAATCTGTCTTTCCAGTTCTCTCACTCCTGCTTCTCTTGTGTAATGCCGAATCAGATCACGTAGGACCTCTGTACCTATTTTTGGTTGATATTTTTTTAAACCATGCTTTTCAATTTGTTTTGGAATCAAATATTTATCTGCAATATTAAGCTTCTCACCTTCTGTATAACCTTCAATGTGAATCATTTCCATTCGATCCATAAGGGGTCGGGGAATACCGTGTAAGGAATTGGCAGTAGTAATAAACATTACAGGAGATAAATCATAATCCACTTCTAAGTAATGATCCTGAAAAGTATTATTTTGTTCAGGATCTAAAACTTCTAATAGAGCGGAAGAAGGATCTCCTCTAAAGCTATTACTTATTTTATCTATTTCATCCAGTAGGAATAGAGGATTCCCGTATTTAACTTTACGCAAAGATTGAATGAGCTTACCAGGTAGAGCGCCAACATAAGTTCTTCGGTGACCTCTAATTTCCGCCTCATCTTGCATCCCGCC
>JANQSX010000086.1 GCA_028279085.1 Bdellovibrionales bacterium | reverse complement strand
AACAAGTAGGGAGGGTAGAACCAGGAGATAATCCCTTTGGAACGAAGGTGTTACCTATGTCTTCGGTATAAAGTGTAACCTATGTGTCCGGTACGAACCCATGAGCAATGGAGCGGGAGACGGGACTCGAACCCGCAACCCTCAGCTTGGAAGGCTGATGCTCTAGCCAATTGAGCTACTCCCGCTTTCTACTGCCTAACCGTAGTATCATCCTTTAAACGATAATTAAAGATTAAAACCTTCAATATATTATAAAAGTACCTGATTTTTTCATACCTTAAAAACACGAA
Organism: Bdellovibrionales bacterium; assembly: GCA_028279085.1. Lineage (GTDB taxonomy): Bacteria > Bdellovibrionota > Bdellovibrionia > Bdellovibrionales > UBA1609 > JANQSP01. The sequence continues at coordinate 6,098 of JANQSX010000086.1, read as the reverse complement.
AACAGGCCTTCGCCTGCTCGCACCCACCAGCCGAATCCAGTGGGGATGTCACTTCTTATTATCGGTCTTTTTCAAAATATGTCAAACCGTCAATATAAACAATGGTTTTTTTCATAATCTTTAAAAACAAAAGCAGGTTTTCCCATTCAAATCCCGTCCTGTTTTGGTGGAGACAATCAGAAATAAGAAGTTGTTTTTTATCTACAATCCTTAGGAAAATTAATTTTTTATCTTTTAAAACCGATAAGAAAGTCATGAGAAGAGTTCTGAAAATCACCCCCTGGCGAAGGCTATTTGCAAGATATTTAGACTGTGTCTTTTTTGCTTTACTTTCTGCTTTACTTTTAAAAATCTTACCAGATCATATATATGAACCAATAAATTCTTTGTTCATAGATTCTTTCTCCCGTGTAATAATTCCTCTTTTGCATATGGGGGAAGGATATTCAAAGAGCATGGTCGAATTTCTAATGCTTTTTTTCATTCTTCTTTTTCTTGTTTTTATATTTCTCCTGTTTTTTCTCCTCCTTTCTTTAATTGAAGCTGTATTTATCTCCACTATGGGAACAACACCGTTTAAAGCTTTGCTCAAAATAAGGATTTTAGACAAAAATAGAAAAAAATTATCTTTTGCAAACTCCCTTAAAAGAAGTTTCCTGGTATGGCTTAAAGGTTGGGGATTAGGGATCTTTCCAATTTTTATTATAACCTACATATTATCGTATATAAAACTGAAAACTAAAAGAACCACCTCATGGGATCAATCTGCAAAATCCCTGGTCTATTGTGGAAGATTAAATTTTACAAGATCAGCTACAGCCACGCTATTGTTATTTATTTTTCCTGTTCTCCTACATCTTGCTCTCTCGGAAGAAAATCCGAACAAAACGGCGAAAAACAACTCATTACAAAAAGACTGTGACTTTTTAAAAAAAACAGTCTCTGAAAAAGATAAAACAACTACTAAAATTTCTGAAACAGCTACCATTCTTAATTCTGTAAAGGAAAAGGAGGGAACAAATATTTCAAGCCTGGAACAAGTACCCGCCGGAACAGCCCTTATTGTTTCATGCTCTAAAGACGGTCGGCCAACAGGCACAGGAAGTGGTTTTTTTATCACCAACAATCTACTGGTTACTAACAGTCATGTGGTTAACAGCTCATTTACAAAAGATAAGTTGAAGGTTGTTTATATTGAGACATATGATGAGAAACATGAAAATATCAGAGATATAGGTTACGTTCTGGATGAAGACAAGAAAAATGATTTAGCTATTATAAAAACTGTCAAAAGTACTAATCATTTTCTAAGTTTGGGAAACTACAGGCAAGTCAAAATGGGGGATGAGATTTTTGTCCTTGGTTCTCCTCGTGGTTATATGGGTACCTTATCCAAAGGAATAGTGTCAGCTAAAAGAATAGTTAAGGGTCTGCGGCGGATATTACAAATTACCGCTCCTATTTCCAAAGGAAGCAGCGGTTCTCCTGTTTTATCTAAAGATCTAAAAGTGGTTGCTATAGCATCATCTATACAAGAGGGTAGTCAAAATATTAATTTTGCCGTACCTGTTACTTATTTAAAAAAGCTTATTAGAGAAAATAAAAAAATTGGAATCTTAAGCCAATCAAATCAGGAAAGAAAAAGTCATAAAAACAATCTTGATGAATATCAAAAATTAGCCCAGCAGGGAGACACTAAGACTCAATACAATTTAGGAGTGATGTATAAATATGGACAAGGTGTTCATCAAAATTACAAGCAGGCTCTCTATTGGTTCCAAAAAGCCGGTGAACAAGGACACACTGAGGCTCAATATAATTTAGGTATGATGTATAAAAAAGGACAAGGTGTTCATCAAAATTACAAGCAGGCTCTCTATTGGTTCCAAAAAGCCGGTGAGAAAGGACACACTAAGTCTCAATATAGATTGGGACTGATGTATAAAACAGGACAAGGCATTCCTCAAAATTATAAGCAGGCTCTCTATTGGTTCCAAAAAGCCGGTGAGAAAGGACACACTGAATCTCAATATAATTTAGGCATGATGTATGGCTTGGGAAAAGGGGTTCCTAAAGATCTTACCATCTCTTATGCTTATTTTGATTTAGCGGTGTTGAATGGAGACAAATCGGTAACTGAGTATAGAAATAAAATAGTTGACCTGTTGTCCTCTGAGCAAATGGAAAAGGCTAAAAGGATTTCACATCAAATGCAGCAAAAACAAAATCAAAGAAAACCCGCCTTTAATAAACAATAGTTGTTTTCATGTTCTAAAAACGCGAAAGCAGCCCGCATCTGCGGGGATGAACCGAAAACTGCTAAAATGCTGTTTTAATTTCACTCGTCCTATTTGAATACTAAACCAATCCCGAAAAAAACTTCTCGTATCCCATAACTCTTATGTTTTGCATACGGTGTTTTTTATCATATTTTTTATCGTCAATCAGTTGAAAGTTTAAGGAGGTTTTTAATTTTTTTGAATAGTAAAGAAGGTTGGAAGAAGGGTCTTTTAATTTTGATTTGCTTTCAATCAGAATCCAGGGCTTTTTATCTTTGGTTATTAAAAAATCCACTTCCTTTTTTTCTTTGTCTCTTACAAAAAACAATTCAAAAACCCCTTCCCCTGTATCTGTCCAAAAGTGACAGGTCTTTATAAGATGAAGGGCTGTTAAGTTTTCCAGTCGTTTAGAATTTTCAAATTTTGGTATTTGTAAAATATCATAAAGATAAAATTTTGGTTCTGCTTTTATGGATCTTTTAAATCCTTTGGAATAAGGTCTCACAAAAAAACCATAATACAACATCTCTGATAACAAAACCCATTCTCTCACTGTGGCGTAAGCTACACCAACATCCTCTTTCAAAGAGTTGAATGAAAACAAAGAACCAATTTTTTCCGGAATAAGATCCAATAAGGTTCTAAAAGCATTGAGATCAGATAAAACTTTTATATCCCGTGTGTCTTCATAAGCTAATCTGTCAAGCCGGAGTCGTGACCATCTTTGTGCTTTTTTTTCATTTCCGGAAAGCAGAGGTTCCGGGTAACCTCCCAGTGTCATAAGATCCTTCCATTTATAAGAGACCTTGAACTTCTTTAAAATATTGGTTGGTTTGGGAGGAGCCTGGTCCTCAGAGACTGAAAAGGGATGCAGGCGATAGGGAATATATCTCCCTAGAAGACTGTCACTTCCTTTTCGATAAATATCCAGCTTTGAGCTTCCAGTGACTAAAAATTCCAACTCATCAGAATATGTGTCATAAATACCCTTAATTTTTAATTTCCATTTTCTGTCTTTGTGAATCTCATCAAACAAAACGGGGCCGTTTTCGATTTTTTCCAATACTTTTTCAGGAAACCTGGCCCAGGTTTTTCTAAATTCCGTTTGATCCCAGGAAAAGTAATTGCTTTTACTTTCTAAGAGTTGTTTTCCCAATGTGGTTTTGCCGACTTGTCTTGGGCCGCTTATAAATGCCATTTTTTTGTCTTTCAGGGCATCTTGCTTGATAGTGGAAGTGAGATAGCGTGATTTCATCTGCATAGTAGTGATTATACACCGAACTGATAATTAGTCAAGACCAGTTATCAATATGGTGAAGATCTGTTTGGTGATGAAGTAAAACTTATTTCTTGTGATTATTTCCTCTCCAATCATCAGAATTTTAAATTACTCTAGCTATTTGTGATTTTTTCAAAGCTGTAAAATATTTGATTGTTATTATCTTGTGCTGTTTTCAATTCAAATAATACTGAGACAGTTTTTGGAGATTTAACCACCTGTAAGAAGTATATTTTACACGATAGTAAAGATTGAATCCGTCAATATAGATAACATTTCTTGATTTTTTCATAGGCTTAAAAACGCGAAAGCAGGCTTGCGCCTGCTCGCACCCACTCACCGAAACAAGTGGGGATGTCACTTCTTATTATTGGTGTTTTTTTGGATAAGTCAAAGGTCAACCCAAAAAAAACCTGCAAAAAAATATAATATTTTGATTATTTTGAACAAGAAATGAAAAACACAGTTAGAAATATTCACAATAAAATATCTTCTTCTGTTAAGCTAGTTTAACTATATAATTCAAATCATACTGGCGGAGATAATCTTGAACCGCTACTTGTACCCAATAAGATTCAATCTCACCAAGAGCTTCCGCTATTTCAGCAGCTTTGGCTGGAGAAGGAATACGACGACCATTCTCATAGTCACAAATAATGCCTCGGCTTAAACCACCAATCTTTTCCCCAAGTTCACTCTGAGTTAGCTCTGAAGTTATACGATAAGTGTGTAAAAGTTTGGCAAAAGTAATTGCGCCATAATCTTTTTCCAACTCTTTTGTTCCATATCTTTTTTTAGTAGTCATGGGGTATAACCTCCTTTACTATTATTATATTGATTTGATCTTCTTTATTAACTGTATAAATTAGCCTCCATTTTTTATTTAAATATACAGATCTCTGTCCTTTTCGGTTACCTTTTAACATATGGTCTCTAAAACCTCCTACTTTTTGAACAGTTGGTAATCCTTCTTTTTCAACCATATCTGCCCAAACTTGTACTTTATCACGAATAAAATACGGTACTTTCCTAAGAGATTTTTTCACTAAGGTCAAATCAACTATATACACTTAATCACTGTACTCTTATTTTGAGTACAAATCAAGAAGAAATTAAAAAATTAAGTAATGCAGTCATTTTTTTTGTCGAGGCAGGAGTCGCGACAGAGTTGGGAAAACTAAAGTGCGATTTTTTGAGGGATCCCCTCCGGAGAAACCAGATCATAGCTGTACTTACTCTTTCCTCACTATAGAACCGCTTTAGATTATTTTGGAAATTGTAGTGCAATTAAGAGGAATCTTTACCGGAACAGAAAAATAAAATTATATTTCTCTTGTTTGATCCCAACACTCGCCAAGACGATCACACACTTTGCATATTTCAAGTTTGATTTGCCTTCCTCTGGTATATCTAAAATCAATCTCACATTCAATTAGAGAAACATAAAGGGAATTTTCATTTGCCGGTGAACACGCACCAGACCGCTCACAGATTTTACATTCTTTTAGTTTGATTTGATTTGTTAAGCTGTTTTTGTACTCAATTTCACATTTACGATAAGCCTCACCTATGGTAATTTCTTGTGTAACTGTTTCAGTTTTATTCCCAGACTCACCAGAAACAGGTCTATATTCCGGTGAACCACAGCTTATTAAAAGAAAGAAAAGACTTGTAAACATTATCTTTTTCATTTGCGCTTGTATTGCATTTTTTTAGTTTTATTACAAACACATTATATAAATATTCTTTTCTTTTTTACTGAGTGATTAAAAGTTTGACGATTTACATATAAAAATCATATAGAATATATACAGCTTTCTTCTTTTCTGGCTTTAACATCTCTTTAGAATACAAAAAGCTTTTCCAAATTTATAGGCGAAACGATAGGGGTTTTGAAAGACAAAAATAACTGAATCTGCAACAACATGAGTGGTTATATGAACATCCGACATTTTCTCTTCCCATTTTTGAACTTTAACAATATCTTTTTTTAATTGCTTTCTATCTTCAGAATCACAAAACACTCCCCTCACTTGCCTTTTTTTGAACTGACCAAAAACAATTTCCAAATTAGGCAGAGTTTTGAGGGCACGCAAATATATATGTTGTCTAGTGATATTGAGGTGATCTTTCAACGTTCCTTTTACTAATGCTGTAAAATATTTAATTTTTGTTATATTATGTTGTTCAAGGTTTAAATAAGCCTCAGATAATCTTTGAAGGTTTAGCCATTTGTAAGGTGTATGCTTTACACGATAGTAAAGATTGAATCCGTCAATATAAACAATGGTTTTTTTCATGCTCTAGAAACGCGAAAACAGGCTCTCGCCTGTCGCACCCACTCACCGAAACAAATGGAGATGTTGTTATTAATTTTACATATAAAAAAAGTATTTTCAATTAGAATAATTGTCATACAAAGGTACAGCGATATTATAAGTTTTGTCCAGTTTTCTTTTTTTACTTACAACTCTTTTTCCACGACCTAACTCAACTCGGCGAATATTTATTTTTCTTGTCATCAAACTGCCTAGTTAAAA
>JANQSX010000071.1 GCA_028279085.1 Bdellovibrionales bacterium | reverse complement strand
AAACAATGGACTCTTCCGTAGCTGCCGTTAATCAGGGAGGTCGAAGAAAAGGAGCTGCCTGCATTTACATAGAACCTTGGCACTCTGACATTGAAGAATTTTTAGAACTCAGAAACAACACCGGTGATGAGAACCAAAGAACCCATAATCTTAATCTAGCTAATTGGGTCCCCGATCTTTTTATGAAAAGAGTGGAGGAAAACAAAATGTGGTCTTTATTTGATCCGAAAACTTTGCCTCAACTCGCAGACACTTTTGGTGAAGAGTTTGAAAAAATCTATGAAGAGGCTGAGGCGGAAGGTTTAGCTGTTCGGCAAATTCCCGCCCGCAACTTATATTCCCGTATGATGAGAACTTTAGCGGAAACAGGAAACGGATGGATGACTTTTAAAGATCAAAGTAATAAAAAATCCAATCAAACTTTAAAAAAGGAAAATGTTATTCATTTATCCAATCTCTGCACGGAAATTTTGGAAGTCACCTCCAAGAATGAAACGGCTGTTTGCAATCTAGGCTCCATTAATATTGCCAATCACTATCATCCACAGACAAAAATAGACTGGAAAAAACTACAGAACACTGTTGAAAGGGCTGTGACATTTTTGGATCGGGTTATAGACATTAACTTTTATCCTATAAAAAACGCATTTACTTCCAATAAAAAATGGCGACCGGTCGGTTTGGGAATGATGGGTCTCCAAGATCTCTTCTTCAAGTTAGAGATTCCTTTTGACTCAGAAGAAGCTCTTCAACTCTCTCGCCTTATTCAAGAAGAAGTTTATTATCATGCTATTAACACTTCCTGTGCAATCAGTGAAAAACAAGGCGCGCATCCGGCTTTTGAAGAAACCCGTGCCAGTCAGGGTCTTTTGCAGTTTGATCTTTGGAATATAGAACCCTCAAATAAAGACCGCTGGGATAAACTTAAAAAAAGAGTTAAAAAACATGGGTTGAGAAACTCTCTTCTTATTGCTATTGCTCCAACAGCGACAATCGCTTCTATCACAGGCGTCTATGAAGCTATTGAGCCGCAAGTATCCAATTTGTTTAAAAGAGAGACTTTGTCCGGGGAGTTTATCCAAATTAATAAGTACCTGGTAAGCACATTACGGGAAAAGGGCCTTTGGACAGAAAAGATTCGACAAGCTATCAAAGCCAATGAAGGTTCCATTCAAAATATCGAAGAAATACCTCAAAATATTAAAGAGGTATATCGAACAGCTTGGGAGCTATCTCAAAAAGCCCTCATTAATCTTTGTGCTGCAAGAGCGCCGTTTGTTGATCAAAGCCAATCTTTGAATTTATTTATTGAAAGTCCTTCTATAGGGAAGCTTTCCAGTATGTATATGTATGCCTGGAAGCGAGGTATTAAAACAACCTACTATCTTCGTTCCCGTCCGGCTACGGGAATTAGCAAGGTGACTATCAATACAACTTCTGCTAACACCGATTCTCAACCAAGTTTAGAAAACCCTGAAGTATGCGAGGCCTGCCAATGATATTAGATCCCGGATTTGAACTGACTTTACGACCTATGAAGTACCCTGTCTTTTACGAAATGTATCGGGACGCCATTAAAAACACATGGACTGTGGATGAAGTGGATTTCAGTCCGGATATTGTGGATCTTGCCCAAAAACTGAACCCAAATGAAGCTTTCCTTATTCAGAGGTTAGTAGCTTTTTTTGCTACGGGAGACACTATCGTAGGAAATAACCTGGTTCTAAATCTTTATAAACATATTAACTCCCCTGAAGCCCGTATGTATTTAGGGCGTCAGCTCTATGAAGAAATGCTACATGTACAGTTTTATCTAACTTTGCTGGATTCCTACATTCCAGATCACAATGAAAGAGCTAAAGCTTTTTCCGCTATCAATGAGATACCTTCCATTAAGAAAAAGGCAGACTTCAGTTTCAAATGGATGGACACAATAGATAAGCTCCAAAAATTAGAGACGCTGGAAGATAAAAGACGTTTTCTAATGAATCTTATATGTTTTGCCGGTGCCATTGAAGGTTTGTTCTTTTTCGCTGCCTTTGCGTATGTATATTTTCTACGTTCCAAAGGGCTTTTGAACGGGCTGGCTACGGGAACTAACTGGGTATTCCGGGATGAAAGTTGTCATATTCAATTTGCCTTCAAAGTGATTGAAGTCGCTCGAAGAGAGCAACCGGAGATTTTCCACCCGGGAATGAATAACATGATTATAGCCATGTTCAACGAAGCTATTGAATGTGAATTGGCCTTTGCTAAAGAAATTCTGGAAAAGGGTGTAGTGGGGCTTAGCTTAAAAGATATGAAAACCTATCTTCAATACATCACTAACTTGCGCTTGGAGCAATTAGGAATTCCTCCACAGTTTAAAGTGCGCAATCCCTTTAGCTTCATGGACCTTCAGGATACGCAGGAGCTTACCAACTTTTTTGAAAGAAAACCTTCTGCCTATCAAGTGGGTATTAAAGGGGAAGTGTCTTTTGACGAAACTTTTTAAATAAAAGACTTATCAACTTCTAAAATGAAAGTAGCGGGAGAGGGACTTGAACCCCCGACACGCGGATTATGATTCCGCTGCTCTAACCACCTGAGCTATCCCGCCCCATTTTTTTCAGATTTTTATTGCTCAACTATTGTCTTGATTTTATTCTAATAAGTCAATACCAGCCAATTTTATTGATACAAATAAATTTAAAGGATTTATGATTCGTCCCGATTTTAATTGTAAGGTGCTTATGAATTTTTATTCGCTGTTATCTTTCTTTTTTATAATAATTACACTATCCAGCTGCACAACTTTAAAACTTAAAAATGATGTTCTATACCCTATTTCAAAAACATTTCCGGTGGATTATCAAAAAACCTGGCGAGCAACCATGTTAGCCCTGGAAGACTATCCTATAGAAACAGAAGACAACGAAAAAGGCTACTTAAAAACAGAAAGTATCAATTACGATACTATCTGGAATCTTCCTTTTGAAGACGCATCCTCAGTAAAAGCAGCAAAATACACTCTTCACATCAAGTTAGTTAAAGGTAAAATTAAAGGCCGGTCGGTAGTAAAAGTCCGCATACTAAAAAAAATCCTTGTTCAAAAAGGATTTATAGGTGAACCGGAAAGAATCCCTTCAGACAGCCTGGAAGAAAAATCTATTTTATATCGTATATTGCGTGAAATTCATATAGAACAAGCTATTGCCAACCACTATCAACAATCTTCATAACTGGGCTGAACCTTTTTTGTAACGGGCCTCTGACCACCAACTGATCCATTTATGCTTTTGATCTTCTTTTTCAGCCGCTATTTCCCGCTCTTCCTCTGAAGAACGAAATGTTTTTCCTGTTAGTTTTTCTAAAGCGGCGATAGCGGATGGATGAAGCCGTGGATCCGGATCATGTAAGAAAGAAATAAACATTTTTTCCTCACCTGGTTCGGAAAAATCCGCCAAAGCAGAAACAATGTGATGACGAATCCATAAACTTTTCCTTTTATGAAAACTATCAGGTGCATTCAATTTTCCCAATAAATAAATTTTATATTGCCTGGCCTTATATTTTTTTATCATAGCTACCGCTGCTGTTCTAACCACTAAAGAGGGATCATTATTTAGAAACTCTCCGGCCCATCTGACACTTTCTTCAGAGT
>JANQSX010000069.1 GCA_028279085.1 Bdellovibrionales bacterium | reverse complement strand
ACTGAAAGCTCTGCTAGGGCTTCCATTATTCCATCCTTGTCTCGACACTTGTCTCGACATTCAAACACTAAGCAAAAAAGGTTAAAGATTTGAGTATGATTTCTGATATATTCCGATATATATAGAGGCATAAGTTTTTGTATTGACATTTTTACACTAAAAAATTAAAATGTATTATATGGAAATTAAGAAAAAAGCTTCTACTATTTATCTCCAACCAGACACACATAAAGCCTTAAAGCTAAAATCTGTAATTAGAGATTGTTCTATTTCAGATTTAGCCGAGGAGATCATAAGAATATCTTTGAAAGAAGATATAGATGACATTAAAACTATTAAAAAAAGGAAAAAAGAAAGCTCAGTATCTCTTGATAACTTTATAAAAATTCTTAAGAGAGATGACAAAATATAAAGTTCGAATAAAGAAATCTGTGCAGAAAGATATTTCCTCTTTTGATAAAAAGATCAATCAAAGACTTATTAAAGCTCTTCAAAAATTACAAAGAAACCCTTATACAAATGCCAAAAAAATTACAGGGAAAGAGTTTTATAGAATAAGGGTAGGAAAGTATAGAATAGTGTATGAGATCATAAAAAAAGATTTTGAAATCATAATTTATAAGATAAGTCATAGAAAAGATATTTATAAATAATCTTATATTCGTCATTCCGGCGCAGGCCGGAATCCAGAAGAAGTTACAATCATCTTCTGGATTCCCGCTTTCGCGGGAATGACAAGTCAGTGGGAATGACAAGTCAGCGGGAATGACAAGTCAGCGGGAATGACAAGTCAGCGGGAATAAGGCTCGTCATTCCGGCGCAGGCCGGAATCCATAGAAATAAAAGTTTTAATTTTCTTTTTCCACTCTTCAGAATCCCATTTTTGCGGGCCGATAATTTTTTCAATAAGCTGGCCCTTCTTACCTAAGATATAAGTTTCAGGAAAAGCACGAAGACTGAAAGTAGCTAACATTTTATCTTTCCCTACATTAGCGGGAATAAAATTAGAATGAAAATCAGGGAATGACATTAAAAAATTTTTAATGTCATCCGTGTTTTCATTAGAGACTGCCAATATAATTAAATCTTTAGGATAATATTTTGCCAATTTATTTAAAGAAGGCAGCTCTTCAATGCAGGGAGCACACCAAGTGGCCCAGAAGTTAATCATCACTATTTTATTCAAGAGAGAAGATAAAGTAATAGACTTTTTATTTAAATCATAAACTGTAAAATCTGAATTTTTATTTTCTATATTTTGGTTTTTTATAATGTGTTCGGGTAAAGTGTTTCTTTTTTGCAAGTGCCGATAAATAAAAAAACCGCCCACACAAGATATAGAAATAATACTAATTATACCTATAATAAATTGAAAGTTTTTACGCATATATTACCGGTTGATTCGGCGGGATTTTTTTTGTTTTAAACGTGCTTTTTTTCTTTTTTTATCTAGTTTAGCCAATAGCTGTTTCTTTTGCTTTTTGTCTGTTATTGCAGATGCTTTAGCACGAGCTTTTTTTGTCGCTGTCTTCTTTTTAGGTTCTGTTTGTTCCTCTTTTGCTTTTTCAGTTTTTACTACTTCTTTTTTTGGTTTCGCTTGTTGTTGAGTGTTGTAATCTACAAACTCCAGATAAGCCAAAGGAGCTTGATCACCGGAACGGTACCCTAATTTTATAATGCGGGTGTAACCTCCCGGGCGATCTTTAAATCGGGGAGATAGATTTTTTATAATTTTATCCACTGTATTTTTATTCGGATAGCGAGAGAATAATAAACGACGGGAATGGACATCTCCTGTTTTTCCCATAGTAATGGCTTTCTCAATAAGAGGACGAACACATTTTGCTTTGGTTACAGTGGTTTTAATTCTTTCTTGTTCTACAAGACTGTTGATCAAACCTCTTATCAAAGCTTTTCTGGGGCCTCTGTGTCTTCCAAAAGAAGGACTTTTTTGTTTATTATGTCTCATTTATCCATTTCCTGCTTTCTTATTGAATAGGTTGATAATTGTCATCATCATCTGATGATGACTTAGTATCATTATCAACACTGTCCGGTTCCGGTTGTGCAACCTGCTTTTCGGATTCTGATGTATTTTCTATAGGTTCATCCGGTTGAGTATTTTTTGTAAGTACTGAAGGTGATATGGTTGGTTCTGCTTCTTCTACAGGTTGTTGTGTAAGGCTGCTTTCCTCTTCAGGTTGTTGTGGAGTAGGGTCGGCTGATTGAGGGGCAGGAGAAGGTGATACTGTATAAGTGGTTTTTTGTGTAGGTTGTGGTGAAGAATAATTAAATGTTTGAGAAGTGGGAGCGTCTGAAAACCCAAAAGAGGATTCAGAGCCTTCTTCTCTTCCACTTTTTACTCTATGAGTTTCTAAATCTTTAGGAGGCCATCCCTCTACCATCATACCTAAAGATAGTCCCATCTGTTTAATAATATCTTTAATTTCATTTAGAGATTTTCTTCCAAAGTTTTTTGTTTTTAACATTTCCTGTTCTGTCTTGGTAACTAAGTCTCCAATATAGCGAATGCGAGCGTTTTTTAAACAGTTGGCACTACGAACAGAAAGCTCCAAATCTTCAACCGGACGAAAAAGATTTTTATTCACTTGTGGAGTTTCTTCAGCCACCTTTTTTTCTTTTGGTTCAATATTTTCATCAAAATTCATAAAAACCTGGATTTGTTCTTTTAGGATCTTATATCCTAATGGAACAGCTTCCTCCGGAGTTAAAGAACCGTCCGTCCAGACTTGTAAAATGAGGGCATCATAATCTGTTTTTTGACCCACTCGGGCATTAGCTACAGTGTAATTCACGCGACGAATGGGAGAGTGAATAGAATCAATAGGAATGAAGTTTACCGGTAAATTATCGGATTGCTCGGAAGCCTCAACATAACCACGGTTAAATCTCACTATCATTTCCATATTGAATTTTGCACTTTTTCCTAAAGTGGCAATAACTTGCCCTGGATTAATAATTTTAATACCACTCACTAATTCAATATCATTAGCAGTGACCAATCCCGGGCCTTCTTTATTAATTTTTAGTGTTTTCGGTTCAGCATCTTCTTGTTGGAAACGGACTTGTTTTAAGTTAAGGATAATATCCGTTATATCTTCCAAAACATCAGGGATGGTAGTGAATTCATGTAAAACCCCTTCAAATTTTACAGCCGAAACAGCCGATCCCATCATAGAACTCATTAAAACACGACGGATAGCATTTCCTAAGGTTAATCCATAACCTCTTTCTAAAGGACGGATCGTGAACTTTCCATAAGTGGAAGTTAAACTGTCCCTGTCTAGTTCAAAGCCTTTAGGTTTAATAAGATTTTTCCAGTATTGATAATAATGTGGTTTGAGTTCTATTTTTTCCATTTGGTATATCTCCTGTGTTTTCTTTTTTTATTTTTAGGTTTTTTAAAACGAGTTTAAGCGTGTGTATATCTCCTTAGATGCGTCTCTTTTTTGGGGGACGGCAACCATTATGAGGAATGGGTGTAATATCTCTTAATGAAGTAATTCTCAAACCTACTGAGGACAGAGTGCGAACAGCCATCTCTCTGCCTGTTCCCGGACCTTTTAGAAATACACTGACCGTTTTCATACCGCATTCCAAAGCCCTTTTTACAGCATCTTCCGCTACAGCTTGTGCTACAAAAGGTGTTCCTTTTCTAGACCCTTTAAAACCTAAAACACCGGAAGAAGACCAGCAAATTACTTGACCATTGGGATCAGTAAAACTGACTTGAGTGTTTCCAAACCCTGCATGAATATAGCAGTTACCTACAGGTACATTCTTTTTCGTTTTTTTCTTTTTTGGCTTTCTTACAGACACAGTAATTCCTTTAATTAAATAGCTTTTTTCTTGTTCGCAACAGTTTTTCTAGGGCCTTTTCTTGTTCTGGCATTTTGCCTTGTGCTTTGTCCCCGCACCGGCAAACCTTTTTTATGACGCATTCCTCTATAACAAGACAGATCCATCAGCCTTTTTATGGATAAACCCACTTCTCTACGAAGATCACCTTCTACTTTATAGTCTTTTTCAATAATAGCTCTTAATGTGGCTACATGTTCATCATTAAGCTCTCTGGTTCTCATTGAGTGTGCAAAACCGGCTTTTTTGCATATATCACGCGCTCGTACACGCCCAATACCATAAATATACGTTAGGGCCACTTCCACTCTTTTTTCTTTTGGTAAATCCACTCCAGCTATACGAGACATTTACTCACCCTTGCCTTTGCTTATGTTTGGGATTTTTACAAATAACCCTTAGGCGATTTTTTCTACGAATCACACGGCAGT
>JANQSX010000045.1 GCA_028279085.1 Bdellovibrionales bacterium | reverse complement strand
TGAACATTCGATGTGGCTTTGGCACGAAAAATACGCACTTTTAATGTTAAATCTTCCTTCTAAGAAACAAAGATTGCTATTTCCAGAAACTGGTTTTTTCCCACTTCTGACTTTTAATAAAGAAAATAATATCCCCTCTCCTGTCCAAGCTATTCCTATATTAGGAAATCAACTATTAGTGTCAATGCCTAGAACAATAAATGTAGATGACGTTTTTAAAATCGCAAGACATGGAAATTATCTTGTTAACGCTTCAGTTTCTAACGTATGTGATAAAGTGATTATTCATCCCGATATGTTAAAAGTGCAAAGTGAAGAAACACTATCTAGAGCATTATATAAACTAAGACAAGCTAATTCACAAATCATAAATAATTGTAATAAATTATTCAGATTACTAAACAGATATTCGTTCTTGATACAAAAAAGAGATGAATATCCTACATATCAGCACGGCTAATATTTTCCCTTATTAAAGATGAGATCAATTTCAGAGGTTGTAAAGTAATAAACACCTCTTTTTTTAAGATGTTTTTTGTCTTTTTTAAAGGTTTGATAAAGTATGCGTGTTTGGTCTGGTGATAAGTGAGGCAGTTTATTATCAAGAAAATTACGACAAGATTTTTTTATTTTTCCACTATGGCTTCTTTACAGCCCAGATAAGTGCAATAACCCAACCTAAACCAGTCCACGCCAGAAAGAAGTTTAAAATAAATATAGCTAACATGTCCTTATGTTTTTTTTTCCAACCTACGATAGAAGGAAAAAAATACACAGATAAACCCAATAAAGGAAGCAAAATAAACAAGCCAATAAACGCAAGTATAGAGCCTATGGCCCAGCTAAAATCTGCCACAGCGGCTTCAAAATACTCTAAAGCAGATACAACAGCCTTCAATACAACTGGTCCAATAGCTTGGAATGCAACAGCCACAACCACTAGGATAAAACAGGAAACAATAATCCTATTTAATACTACTATTTTATGGTCTATTTTGTTGTCCATTTTTCATCATATCGTAATTGAAAATAGAAAACTTTAAAAAGATTTACATAGTGGCTAAAGTAACTGTGGTTCTTTTGTTTTTCTTTTTAGTTAAGTGAGTCACCTAGTTATTTTGATACAAACCTAGACTTTATAGGTTTTTTTATCACTCGCTATATTTCTTGTGGATTTTAATGACTGCACTTTTCTTCTTGTTTTTTTATTATTATGCTTATGGGTTTTGATTTGTTCTTCCAAATCAACAAGACGATTTTCTATATTATCAAATCTTTCATCAACTTCATTAAATCTTTCGTCAACCGCATTAAATCTTTTATCAATCGCATCAAAACCTCTATTTACTTCTCCTTTGATATTTGTAATTTCTGCTCTTATATCAGATTTAAAAGAAGCAAACATTCCCCATATAAATCCTAAGATAGCTATAATAGCAATAACAGAAGGGGCATCTACTTTTCCTAATATATTAGATTTGTGATTTTGTCTTTCCATTTATGTTCCTTTTTTATATATTTATTTGATATGATAATTTATCGTACACTTTTTTAAAAACTTGAATCTGATTTTATTCTGTGTAATTTTCTCACTGAAACAGACCCGCTTTAACTCCCTTTTCAAAGACTTTAGAGTTTTTTCCGTATTTGGAGTTGAACAGTTTTTCTTTAAAGCTCTTACCTTGTTTTAATTTTTCAGAGGCCAATAAGTAAAGCTGAGGGAATCGCATACCTCATTCGTTTGCATCCAGCAAGGAAGAAGGTTAAATCTTCTTTCTTTTTTAATACGGAGAGAGAGGGTGTGCTGAAAGTAGCCCTCTAAAACAGAATAAAACGGGAATAACCCAGTAAAATTAACAACAACCAACCATGCTTTCTTCCCGGCTTTTCCCACAGTTTTCCGCTCTATGCCGAGCCATCACAGCAAAATCACAGCAAAAAAGTTTATATTTAATCTTGATAGACTTTACACCGTCCCATGTGTCCGATATTGACTTTTTGTGATCCAGTATAATATTGTTATAATATTTCTTTTTGATTGGCAATGTTAGGGAGTATTTTGATGTCACAAAATCTAAAGCGTGCAAAAAAACAGCATGATGCTATACGTACCATTTTGATCCAAGAATGGGATCCAATTGGTATCAATGATATCCCTGAAGCTCAAGATGAGTACGACGCTTATGTTTCTGGAGTTTATAGGCTCTTGATATCAAGAAAACCAACATATGAAGTGTTTGAATATCTTTGGTTCATTGAGACTGAACATATGGCCTTATGTGGTGACAGGCAAAGAACAAAACAAGTTGCAGAACTGCTTGTTGGCCTAACAGAAAAATGATGAATATGTAGATCTACTGAGTGATTTTATTTTTCAGTAACCATTCATTGATTTCACTTATCGTATCCTTAATGTGAGCAGGTAAACCCAAGCTATCTGCATTTATTTGCAGTCTATCTCGGTGTCCCACCCATAGTCTTTGAAGTTTCGTTATTGCTTTATCAGAAAAATTTATAGGAAATGCTTTTGTTGTACTCCTACTTTTGAAAGTTCGGTCTATTTCTTTTTTTAGCTTTGGGAAGTTAAAAATGTTTTTCTCACGACAGAGAAGAAGAAGATCATGGTAATCTTTCATCCGACTATTAGTATCAGCCCGTGATACGACACTATCTATTTTTTCTGCAAAAATGGTTTCCATTGGATAAACCTGTAAAGAGACAGTCCCTTCAAAAATAGGCTTACCCCTATACTGATAAAGTTCCAATGACTCTTGTTTTGGTTCTACAATATCTCCTACACCCACATCCAACTGAATACGATCTTTCATATTCTCAAATTTTAAACTGAGATTAATTCGGTAACATTTATGATCTACATCTTTTTCTGGAAGCAAATCAACTCCCGACAGGGTATAGGAGAACCCATCTTTTACATCTACTTTAACAATTTCCTGAAAAGCTTTTTCAATTTGAGAAGCGTTTATATTCTGTTCTCTAGCAGTAAAATCAGCATCTTTTGTTTCACGGCCAAGTGTAACATAATACGAAAGCAAGAGACCACCTTTAAAAATAAACTGTTCACTATAAGGAGAATGAGATAACCGGACAAGAAGCCGCTCTAAAATTAAAATACGCCAGACCTGATTGAAAACTCGCCCTTCAGAGCGAGCAATGTATTTGATTCTTGCTTTTAGTGCCTATTCATTCATGTTGTTGCCGTTAGTACATAAG
>JANQSX010000042.1 GCA_028279085.1 Bdellovibrionales bacterium | reverse complement strand
CTTTTTTTCTCTGTTTTTACTTCTAAAGGAGTTTTTTTAGAAAGAGTGTCAGGGCTAGGCTCTAAGTCTTCCGCTGTTTCTTCTAAAAAATCAGAATTTTCCACATCACTTAATTCTGTTTCTTCTGATCCTTTTCCTCCTAAAATACCGGTTCGGGAAAGCAATACAGCTCCCACGCCCAGATGCAAAATGAAAGACACTAGAAAAAAACTTAAAAAACGATTCATGCTTTTTCTTTTCGGAAGACTAAAAGCTTTTATTTAATAGTAGAGAACCGGAATGATGAAAAATTATTTAGTTTAATAAATGTATCCTGTTCGTAAGTTCTTCCTGCCATTTTTGAGCCTTTGGTTGAGCAAGAATGTTTTTAAGCTCACTCAAAGAAGAAACCGGTTTTATGACTGAGTATTTTGTTCTAAATGCTTTTAGGCGATTAAGTTTTGCTTTTATATCTAAGTTATGCTCCCGACTAAAGTTTTGTTTTATTTCATCTAAGAGTGCTGATAGATTGGAAGCTTCGCATTTTAATAAAACATCTCCACCGGCTTTAAGAAAAGAAAGCATTTTTTCTGAAACCGGGATATTTTGCAGAGCTTTCATATCCAAATCATCCGATACAATAAGGCCTGAAAACCGCATTTGTTCTCTTAAAATTTTTTGTAAAAAAATGGAAGATAAAGTAACAGGCATTAAAGGGTCCACTTGAGGAAAAAGCAGATGAGCACTCATGATCATCTCTATTTTTTCATCAATTATTTTTTGGAAAGGCAGAAGATCTTTTTCGTATAATTTTTCAAGAGCTCTTTCATCCACTGGTAATGTAATATGGGAGTCTTCCTTTACTCCTCCATGTCCGGGAAAATGCTTGGCACAAGCAGCCAGACCCGCTTTTCTCATTCCCAAAAAGTAAGCTTTGGATTTTAGAAAAATTTCCTCCGGGGTTTTTCCAAAAAGCCTTCCTTTAAAAAGAGTGTTTGTAACAGAGGGAACATCCACTACAGGAGCAAAGTTTATACAAATGCCAAGGGCTTTCATCTCCCGGGCCATGTAAAAGCCGGTTTTCTCAATCTCCTCTAAAGAACATATTTTAGATAATTCTTCCGGTGAAGGCCAATTGTAAAAATCCGGTAGGTGCTTTAAGCGATCCACTTCTCCTCCCTCTCGATCTATCATAATAAGAGGAGCCGGTTTAAGCCGGTGAATTTCCCGGCATAGTTCAAATAGCTGCGGAAGGGATTCAATGTTTCTTTTAAAAAGAATAAGACCGGAAATTTCCTCTTCCTGAATGGCTTTTTTTTCATCGGCGGAAAGAGTGGTGCCTTTTATCCCCGTCCATAAAAGATGAGCTAAATATTCTTTGTTATTTTTCACTTCTGATCCTTATTTTATTATGTTTTGAAAGTAACAGGCATAAATTTCAAAATCAAAAGGGTCTTAAGTGGAAGCCGGATCAAAAAAATCTCTTAAGCCATCTCCACAGAGTTGAAAACTAAGCACTAAAGAAAAAAGAGCCAGGCCTGGAAAAAGGCTTACATGAGGGGCTTCCGCCAATACTTGTCTTCCGGAACTTAAAAGTCTTCCCCAACTGGGAATTTCCGGTGGTACCCCCAAACCCAAAAAACTTAAGCCCGCTTCCGCTATTACCACGGCCACTAAAGAAAAGGCGGCTTGCACTAGTAAAAGCCCCAATAAGTTGGGCCAAATATGGCGAATCAAAACCCGTATGGCGGAAGCTCCGGAAGATAAAGCGCTTAAAACATATTCTTCTGTTTTTAAATGTAAAACTTCCGCTCGTACCAGACGGGCAAAGCCCGCCCAGCCGGAAAGACATAAAGCCAAAATAAGATTAAATACACTGGAGCCCATCATAGCTAAAAGGGCCAGTGCCAATAAAAACCTGGGAAAGGCGGAAACCATATCCACTAATCGCATAAGCACCTGGTCGGTAAAAGAACCAAACCAGGCGGATACGGAACCTAAAATCAAGCCTAATAAAAGATTAATAAAAACCACTACAAAAGAAACCAGTAGGGAAACTCTAGCGCCGTAAAGAATTTGAGAGAAAATATCTATACCGTTTTCATCCAAACCAAAAGGATGTTTTAAACTAGGCGCTTCCAATAAACGGCTTAAGTTTATTTCCATAGGATTATAAGGACGAATAAAGGGAGCTAGAATGGCTAAAAGAAAAATAAAAGTGAGAGCGCTGAGACCAATAACAATTTTTATATTTTTTTGTTTAGGACTAGTCTTTTTTTCCATATCAGTACCTCATTTCCATGTCGTCATTCCGGCGAAGGCCGGAATCCAGTTAAGTTTCAGGATGAATAACACAAGTTCTGGATTCCGGATCAAAGCCTGCCCCCGCGAAAGCGGTGGGTCCGGAATGACAATTTTTTATTAGTTCTGTCATAGCTAAAAACTCATTTTGGGTTGAATCCATATATAAATCAGATCCACCAAAAGATTAACCACTACATAAATACCGGAGATGAGCAGTACAGCTCCCTGCACCACTGGATAGTCTCTTTTTTGAATCGCCTCTAAAAGCAAAAGCCCCAAACCCGGCCAGTCGAAAATACTTTCCACAATCACCGTGCCGGTAAGCAGTGCCCCGCTTTGCAAACCCAGCACTGTTACAATGGGAGTGAGAGCGTTTTTTAATCCGTGTTTCCAGCCTGTCTCAAAATGAGACAGTCCTTTGGCTTTAGCTGTGCGAATATAGTCTTTTTCCATCACTTCCAATAAGGCGGCCCGGCTCATTTTAAGTAATACAGCTCCCAAAGGTAGAGCTAAACTTACAGCGGGAAGTATAAAGTACTTTATACTTTCCCCTCTTTCACTCACAGGGAGCCAGGAGAGTTTAAGGGCAAAAAACCAGATCAAAACGGGGGCCAGAAAAAAAACGGGAAGAGACATAGCTAAAAGAGAAAAAAAAGAAAAACTTCTGTCCCACCAGCCTTTTTTTAAAACGGAAAAAATTCCGGCGGGAATACCCCATAAAGCGGCCAGCAGAAGAGAGAAAAAAGCTAACTGCAAAGTGGCGGGAAAAGTCCGTACCAACATTTTTAAAACCGGCTCTCCGGAATGAAGAGAAAAAGCTAAATTTCCTTTTAGAAGATTTATAAGAAATTTTCCGTATTGCTTTCCAAGACTTTGATCAAGTCCTAGATTTTTTTGCATCTGTTCCCGATCCAAAGCGGAAGCTTGTTCTCCCAATATGAGATCAACCGGATCCCCCGGCACCAAATGAATAAGAAAAAAACTAAAGCTTGAAACAGCAAAAAGAGCTAATAGACTTAAAAGGAGTCTTCGGTACATAGAGTGCATATAAGCTTTTTTATAATGACTTTTTGATTAATAGTCATTCCGAACTTGATTCGGAATCCAGAAAATGATGTGACTTCTTCTGGATTCCGGCCTACGCCGGAATAGTGAAAGCCATCAAGATGGCTTTCAGTTTACTGGATTCCCGCCTGCGCGGGAATGACGAGGCCTTTTGGAATGACAAGGCCTTTTGGAATGACAAGGCCTTTTGGAATGACGAAGGCTTTTAAAATGACGGGGCTGGACATTTAAGGGTAAAGCCGTTTAACATTATCTTATGAGGAAAAAGCGAAGAAAAAAACTACATCCCACCGGGCAGTTATCTATTTTTGCCGTTTTAATGTTTCAAATGCTTTTTATTCTCTTTGCTATGTCCTTAAATGTGGCCTTGGTGGTGCATGATAAAATTAATCTGCAAAACTCTGTGGACCTGGCGGCCTATTACGGAGCTATGAAGCAAGCGGAGATGATGAATGCGATTGCTCATATTAATTATCAAATACGACAATCCTGGAAACTTTTTGTATGGAGATATAGAGTGCTAGGGAATATAGGGGTGGCGCAGGTTCCTACTAGAGCTGATCCAATGACAGGTATAGATCAAGATCGTATAATACGTCCTATATGTGCTGGTAGCCCTTGTAATCCTTATGGCAGACCAGGCCCTTATTTTTTCTGTGTGGGACATCAATGGTGGGGACATTTTGAAGATGGTTCACCAGGCGGCCGTCCAGCAAGTAGTCATAGCGATAAGCTTTGTTTAGATGTGGGACTTAGCCATGGAAATAGAATTCGTCCTATTTCTATTCCTGATGTTCAAGGTGTTTTAGGTGGTTATTATGATCTCATGGTTGGAACAAGGACAGTAAGTACAACAATAAACAGTTTAGTTAGCGAAAATTGTAATCTTTATTCTTATAACTCCTGGCTTTTAGGAGTGTTCTCTGTTATTCACTTTCGTAGAGATCAAAGTGTCAGAAAATATATGATTCAAAAACTGGCGGAAACCATACAAGCGGGAAAAGACCTGGATGGTGAATCTATAGGAAGAGGAGTGGAAAACACTTTTAAGAAAAATTTAAATTTTATTAATGGAAAAAATGCCAGGCCCCTAAAACAATTTAATTCTTTGGATGGAACAGAAGGGGTGCAGGTAAATCATTGGTTAAC
>JANQSX010000020.1 GCA_028279085.1 Bdellovibrionales bacterium | reverse complement strand
TTCTATATCTCATTTTGAAATGGAAATATTTTTTGTTAATTGAATTGTAAAAAAAACCGACAAAGTCTATTGACATTATTTAATTACTCATACACTCTTGTAGGGACAGTGAAACATTTACTTTTTTGTTTCTTTTGTTTATTTTCCATAAATGCTTACTCAGCCATAGCACCTGATGTCCCTGAAAGTCCTCAACGTACACTCAAAGCTCGTGTCACAGATACGTATGTTTGGTCCGATGAATTGAATAAATATAGCCTTCAAAACAGTCAATTTACATTTAAAGTGTTAAAGGCGGATGAAAACACTGATTCTGAGCTTAATATAATAGATCAGGGTGGTGTGACAGATATATCAAATACAGCTACTCGTTATTTATCTGTGTCTTCCAATCAGGTTCGTTTTGAATCGATAGAGGAGGGAAAACAAAAAAAACGAGTGATATTAGCGGCTCAACTCTCGGATAATAAAGAGCAGCTATTAGTTTATCTTTCTGAGAAAAGAAAAGGTGATATTTTATCCGGTCTTCTTTTAGCAGCTGATGTGAAATTCGATCTTCAAAATGGTCAACAAAATTCTTCTTCTGATTATAGATGTGGAATTAAAGATAAAAAACTCATTTGTACAATAGATTACTTAAGTGTAGCTTCTGCTGAAATAGAAGAAAATCTCTCTTTAACTTCCCAGAAAATAAACTAAGCTTCAATTAAGGTAAATAGGGAACAGGGTTGAGCGGTTGTTTTTCAAGCATGAGTTCAAAGTGCAAATGAGGGGAAGAGGAACGACCTGTATTTCCCACCTCTCCTATTTTTTGTCTTTTCTTTACAGTATTTCCTGCTTTAATATTTATTTTACTTAAATGTCCATATAAACTAGCCCAATTGTATGAATGTTCAATAATGATCACTTTGCCGTAACCGGTAAATTGTGCTCCTGCGTAAATCACCTTTCCTTCAGCAACGGAAAATACCGGCTCACCGGTTTGTTTTGGGAAATCAATCCCCTCATGATAAATGGAGAATTTTCTGGACAGAGTATGTGGCTTTTCCACCGGCCAGACAAAATCCGGTCTATTAGTCTGAGAAATACAGGCATTCAATAGTAAAAATGAAAAAAGCAGGAAAATATTCAAGCTGGACAAGGGAACTTTAAACATAGTTCTTTTACCTCTTCAGATATTTTTCTTAAATTATCCTCATTATCAGGAGTTTCCAAAGCTCTGTGAATCCAACGGGCAATATGTTGCATTTCATCTAATCCCATCCCTCGTGTAGTAATAGCTGGAGTGCCAATGCGGATACCGCTAGTGATAAAAGGAGAAAGTGTCTCTCCAGGCACTGTGTTTTTATTTACTGTGATTCCCGCTTTCCCTAGTACAACTTCCGCTTTTTTACCGGTAATATTCTTGTTACTTAAATTGATCAAAACCAGATGGTTATCTGTTCCCCCTGTTACAAGTGAGAAATCATAAGAGATTAAGGCTTTAGCTAAAGCTTGAGTATTGGAAATGATTTGTTTTGCATAGATTTTAAAAGAATCTTGTAAGGCTTCCTGAAAAGCTACTGCTTTGGCGGCTATGATATGCATAAGAGGTCCTCCTTGAATACCTGGAAAAATAGCCTTATCCAATTTTTTACCGTTTTTTTCTTTACACAGAATTAAACCTCCTCTAGGGCCTCTGAGAGTTTTATGAGTGGTGGAACTGACAAAGTCTGCATAAGGAATAGGAGACGGATGTACTCCACCAGCTACAAGCCCTGCGAAATGAGCCATATCCACCAATAAGACAGCTCCCACTTGATCAGCGATGTCCCGAAAAATTTTAAAATCCGGAATACGAGGGTAAGCGCTATGACCCGCCACCAAGACACGGGGTTTTTGCTTCTTAGCTTCTTCTTCAATGCGATTGTAATCTAATAGATCAGTTTCAGGGTCTAATTGGTAAAAATGGGATTGAAAAATAAAACCACTAAAGTTAACAGGTGAGCCGTGAGTCAGATGTCCTCCATGAGAAAGGTCCATTCCCATAATGGAGTCTCCGGCTTGAGCTATAGCAAAGTAAACAGCCATGTTGGCTTGCGAGCCAGAATGAGGTTGTACATTAACATGTTCCGCAGAAAATAACTTTTTTGCTCTTTCTATAGCTAAAGATTCACATATATCTACAAACTCACAACCACCGTAGTATCTTTTTCCAGGGTAACCCTCGGCATACTTATTAGTTAAGATGGAACCTTGAGCTTTTAATACTGTTGGTGAAACATAGTTTTCGGAGGCAATAAGCTCCAGTCCTTCTCTTTGTCGTATAGCTTCTTTTTCTATAGCTGAAAAAATTTCTTTGTCTTTTGTATGCATCATTATTATTGTCTCCTCATTATTCAGTATAAAAAAGCAGATCAGTAAATCTACTTTCTCTGTTTTGTTATTTTAATTTATTTATAAACTATTTCTTCTAGAAACAGCCCGGCCACCCTAGTCTAAACTATTGATTCTCTCCAAATGGCGACCTCCTTTAAAAGCAGTATTGATAAACACTGCAAAGATGTGATTTGCTTTCTCAAAAGATAGTAATCTAGATCCTAGACAAAGAACATTAGCATTGTTATGTTCTCGCGCTAATCGAGCACTGTCTTCATTCCATACCACTGCCGCTCTGATTTTGGAAAAGCGATTGGCTTTCATGGCCATCCCCTGACCACTTCCACATACCAATACACCAAAAGAGGGTTCATCATTTTCTACGTGATCTTCATTTTGGTTTTTCAACATGAGTTGGCACAGCTTTGTAGCTTGTTCAGGATAATGGCTGGTTTCTTCATTAAAGATTCCTAAATCTTCCCATTTGAGTTCCGAGTTATTTTTTATTAAAAAGTGTTTGAGTTGAAAACCGGCATGATCATTTGCAATGAATATTTTTTTATTTGAATCAAATTTATTGTTCATATCAAACACACTTTATGAATATTTTCTGAATAATAGACTGGCATTTGTACCTCCAAAGCCGAAACTGTTGTTCATGCTTACATTTAATTTTTGCCCTTGTGCTTTATGAGCCACCAAATTTAAATCATATTCGTTATCAGGGTTATCCAAATTAATGGTGGGAGGGACTACTTGATCACGAAGGCTTAGAATAGAAAAAATACTTTCAATAGCTCCGGCCGCTCCCAAAGTGTGGCCGGTCAT
>JANQSX010000008.1 GCA_028279085.1 Bdellovibrionales bacterium | reverse complement strand
TTTTCGTTTTTGTGCATAAGCTTGCAGTTTTATAAGATCAAGTTTATTGCCACTACGACCTTCCAGTCCTGCTTTTAGTGCTTTAATAGCCACTTCAATACTGAGATACCGAAAAGAATCAATTATTGTCCTTTCAGGATCAAAAATTGGTATCTGTTCACTTCCTATTTTTATTTCTGTTCTGCCAAGTTCAATATCACGAGTACGGACAAATTGCACATTCGATCTCTTTGGAGCTGTTGTCGCATGAGGTATGGCAATCCAATGTGCACGGGGAATTTCTTCCGTCATGTCGTAAATATCCAGAGCAGAGATAAGACAAATCACTCCATTAGGAATACTCTTTACTGCTATAAATAGATCCTCCCATTTAAAATCAACATCTGGTCCAACAGATGGATTTCTGTATACACCTCTCCCTATTTTTTCAATGAGTCCCTGTTTTATATAGTAACTGAGTAGGCCCGGATGTACTCCTATAGCTCGTGCTTCCGAAGCATGAAAGAGAGGTTTTTTGAGAAGCTTTTTAAGTCTTTTATCTGTTATTTGTTTCATACCCCTACTTTAATAATAAAACCCAATAAAGTCAACTGGGTTTTATTGTTCTTATTAAAAAATACAGTTTTTAGGGCAAAAGTCGTAAAAATGGTCTTTTACACACTTTTCTGCACTTTATCTCAAACTTCTACCGACACATTAGAAATCTATAATATACTCAGTTATGAGTCTTATAAATAGACCTCTTGGTAAGAATAATTAAAAAACTATATGTCGCTGATTTGACAAATGTTCTTTATTTAAGATACTTTATTAAAGTCGGTAGATATCTGCAGACACTATTTAAATGTCGTCCATCCATTATATATTTCCCTTTCTTACTATTAAGAAGGGGTTTTATATTTTAAGTACCCCAAAATGAAAAAACTTATCCTAAGTAGACTTCCTAATATGGCCTTTCTGTGTGGAGGCAATAAAAAAACACATATGAGAAAACGATTCCTTAAATATGTAAAATCTGAACGTAGATATATTTTTATTAGTGGTGAAGCTGTTAAAAATATTTTCTCCAATGAGAGGATTATTCTTGCAGAGCAAGCCGAAAAACTCTGGGACAGATTTTTAAAAGATAAAAATTCTGGTTATGATAGCTTATTAGAATTTGAGTTAGATATAGCTGAATTAGTCTCTGTTATTCCTATTTTTTTAGAAAGCCCTGGGGCAATGGTAGAAACTGGAGCTTTTTTTTGCAAACCTAATCTAAGAAAAAAGCTTTTAATTATTGTAAAAGAAAAACATTTTAAAGACGATTCATTTATAAATCGGGCTATTCTAAATGATCCTTCTCTTGAGGGAAAAGTTATATATTATGATGAGAATAATATAGATCATAAGAAAAAGACTCTTGAAGAAATTTTTAATTTTAGAGAAAAACATGAACATAGAATAGAAATATGCACAGAAGAAACCCCTATAAGTTTATATTTTTTTCTTTTACAAACTCTTGGCGAGTGGAAAAATAAGGATGAAATAATTAAAGAGCTAAATAAACAGAGCGAATTCAAACAATACAAAGAAAAACTAGATAATCATTTAAAAATATTAATTTCTTTAGGTTTAATAGAAGAAGTACCTTATTTTAATAAAAAGTTGTTTTTAAGTCTAATAAGATCAGATTGTCTTTTGGATATGAGTGCCAATTCAAATTCAGACACATTCTCACAAAACAAACACCATGAAATAGATAATTACAATGAGGTGATCTCTAAGGTAGAAAGCGATTTACGTTTATTAAAACGCATGAGAGAATCTGCTGATAAAAAGCATTTCTTATACTCATATAATAAACACCATTCTAAACATTATAAAATACCAGAACCACAATTGAAGACATTACAAAAATTACTAAAAACTAGAATATTAAATAATCAGGACATATTTCCTATACATGAATCTGCTACAGCCTATAGAGAAAAAGGTAGTATAAGACAAAATATAGAAAAACATTGCAATAATCAATTTATTTTAACATTAGATTTTAAAAACTTCTTTGAGTCCATAAAACAATCTGATTTTCTTAAATACTTAAAAATCAGTATAAAGAATCAAAATTTTCAAGAATATTCAAGTTTAATTTGTGACATAGCCTTTAGAGATAATTCTATTAAGGATAAAGACTTTTCACTACCAATAGGTGCTAGCACATCTCCAATTATATCAAATATTTTACTTTATAATTTTGACAACAACATATCAGAGTACAGCGATACTTTAGACATAACTTATACTAGATATGCTGATGACCTTACCTTTTCTCACAACAAACCTAATAAACTATGTGATGTAATTAATAAAGTAGAAAATACTTTAAAACAAATACCTTATCTGTCAAATTTACAAATTAATGATAAGAAAACTACTTATATGTCAAAGAAAGGAAGAAGAAAGATAACAGGCTTATACCTTACTCCAGAAGGAAAGGTCTCCATAGGTAGAAATAAGAAAAACTATATAAAAAAATTATTAAGAGATTATAAAAACAAACACATGCCAGAAAAACTAAAATATATTCAAGGTCATTTGTGTTTTGTAAAAAGTGTAGAGCAAGATTTTTGGATTCGTTTACATGATAAATACATAACAAATAAAAGCACTACCAAAAATAATAAAATGTATAACCTGTTTTATAACAGTACTTTAAAATTAAAATAGACTACTTTAACAAATTTCTGATACTGACATCAAATATATTAGATAGCCGATGAAGAGTATAAAGGTTCATACTGTATGATCCGCTTTCTATTTTTTGATAGTGTCTATAATTAAATCCGTAATCCATCATATTTTCCTGAGTTAATCCCCTTCGTTTTCGGGCTTTTTTTATGTTTTCAGCGATTTTCTTTAACAGAAGGTCGTAACTTTGGTCCTGATCCATTCCTTTATTATCGCTTATATGAACTTTTTATAACACGAACTATAAAGTTCGTATCTAATGTGCCGATAGGAGACAGTAATAACAGAAGTGAACTTGAGGGCTATGTCCTGGAATCTAATCAAATTTCAGGAATAGTCCACTTATTTTTTAAAAAAAGGAGCATAGAATGAAATATTTAATTCTAATTTTATTTCCATTTATTAGCTTATTCGCTTTTTCAAAAGTGAGAATTGGTATTCAAAACTTCAGTCAGGATAAAGATGCAACACATAAAGCTTTGGATTATGAGAGAGAAAAAGAATTAAGAGGAGAGAAAAAAGATGTTCGTATGGAACTCAAAGAATACAGAAAAAAGATTTATCAACTAAAGAAAGAAATTGCCTATGAGAAGGAACAAGCCAAAGAGTATTTTGAGGAAATGAAAGCCCTCAGAGCAGAGCTTAAAAAGGATATTAGGAAAAGAAATGAGCTAAAAGAAACAGTGGAGTCTAGTGGGAGTGGAATTTTATCTTTTGCAAGTCAAGTAACACTTGGAACAGATTTAACAGATAGGGATGGAGATAAGAAAAGGTTTCACGCTTTAAATCAACTAATTAAAGTAAAAAAAAGGAAAATAAGAGAACTTAAAGCCGCTGCAAGAAAATTCTATAAAAATATGAAAGTAAAGAAATCAGAGATAGCAGAATTAAGAAATGAAATGGCTATCTTAGCTCAGTCTGAGGGTTTCAAAATTAAACCAGTTTCTGATAAAAAAAGCAAAGCTACAAATAGAAAGGTATCTTCAGAATGAATCTTCTATTTGTTCTAATAACTATGGTTTTATTGATTGGTTGTTATAAACCACACAATGATGATGCTGACTTACTTTGGGAAATTGAAATGATAAGAAAAGAGTGGGATCGCTTAGAAGATCCTCATTCAAAGAAAAAGGCTTCATGCTTCTCTGAATGTGATGATCAACCTGTATCTTGTTTCTATAAATGTTCTGACCCTGATGAACAAAGGAGATACCAGTGAAAACGGTATTTATTATTTTAATAAGCATTTTGTTATTAGGTTGTGAAGATACTACGGATTTACAATCACAACTTGCACAAGCTCATTTAGATTATAAACAGAAGTTGAATTTAATTGAATCTAATGAACAGAGGGCATCTATACTTACTGAGGAAAATAACAAATTAAAGAAGTGTTTAGATGAAGAGGCTGATCTTAGTGCAAATCATTTTGTTTATGATGAACAGGATATTCAGATCAAAAAGAACACAGTTTGTTATGAAGCCGGTATCATAAGGGTTGATAAGATATTGGACAAGCAGAAGAAGAAATAAATAAACTCGTCGAGATTAATTATAATTTCTGGTATTCATTTTCTCCTATTTTTTAAGACTAAAGTTTTAAAAATAAAATTTTACACACCTCTGTGCAGTACCGATACATTTTAGCATGGCATTTTCAGAATTTAAAAGATAAATCACTAAAATAAAAACTAATAAACTGAAAATATTTCTAATCTTTAAAAAGGGTATTTCAATGAAAAAAAGAACCAACCGTTCAAGAATACTTACTAAAAAACTCGAAGGGATACCTCATTATCTATTTGCTGATAGAGAATATAGAAGTGTTATTAAACAAGAACTTAAAAAAACTCCTGGGGTTTATGCACTTTATTATAGAAAAAAGAATAAAAAAGAAAACCTTTATTATGTAGGACGGGCTTCAAGTTTATTAACACGTGTAAAGCAGCATTTAAAAGACAGACACTCAGGTAAATGGACTCATTGTTCAGTTTATTTCACTAAGAATAAACAATGTGTTGTTGATATAGAATCAATCATTATTTCTATAGCTCCAACTCCGGGAAATAGACAAAAATCAAGCTTGGGAAAAGATAAAAAAATGAAAGCACGGATTGAAAAAGGAATACAAGAAATAATCCAAGAGAGAACTG
>JANQSX010000253.1 GCA_028279085.1 Bdellovibrionales bacterium | reverse complement strand
ACCGAACAAGCAATCGCTCTAAAATCAAAATCCGCCAGACCTGATTGAAAACTCGCCCTTCAGAGCGAGCAATGTATTTGATTCTTGCTTTTAGTGCCTGTTCATTCATGTTGTTGCCGTTAGTACATAAGGGGTAATGTTGACTTTTCGTTTTTGTGCATAAGTTTGCAGTTTTATAAGATCAAGTTTATTGCCACTACGACCTTCCAGCCCCGCTTTTAGTGCTTTAATAGCTACTTCAATACTGAGATACCGAAAAGAATCAACTATTGTTCTTTCAGGATCAAAAATTGGTATCTTTTCACTTCCTATTTTTATTTCTGTTCTACCGAGTTCAATATCACGAGTACGGACAAATTGCACATTCGATCTCTTTGGAGCTGTTGTTGCATGAGGTATGGCTATCCAATGTGCACGGGGAATTTCTTCTGTCATGTCATAAATATCCAGAGCGGAAATAAGACAAACCACTCCATTAGGAATACTCTTTACTGCTATAAAGAGATCTTCCCACTTAAAATCAACATCTGGTTCAACAGATGGATTTCTGTACACACCTCTCCCTATTTTTTCGATGAGTCCCTGTTTTATATAGTAACTGAGTAGTCCCGGATGCACTCCTACGGCTCGTGCTTCTGAAGCATGAAAGAGAGGCTTCTTGAGAAGCTTTTTAAGTCTTTTATCTGTTACTTGTTTCATACTCTTAATTTAACAATAAAACCCAATAAAGTCAATTGGGTTTTATTATTTCAAATAAAAAGTGCAGTTTTTAGATCAAAAGTAGAAAAAAGCGCTATTTTAGCCTAACCATCTAAGCCTACCCATATACTAAAGCATTCTTACGCTACAATGGCCTTGATAGCCACAAGAGACCTTTCTGCTGTTCAAGCAAGCCTTGGACATACAGAACAGAAAGTGACTCAAAGATATGCCAAAGTAGTAGCTCTTTTAAATAAAGAGATAGCGGAGAAAACGACCAAAGCTTTTAATCTGTTTGGGAATGCAAAGAACTAAAAAACTTTATTCTGTTTAACGAAGGAAATAAAAAAATACTTCAAACCCCTTAGCAACTATGTCCAAAAATTTGTAGGCTCGGAAAAGAATCACAGCGCAAATCATAGCAAGAGAAAAGTCAAAGTAAAAACCACTTGTGTTTCCAAGAGTTAAACAAAAAATAAGTTTCATAAATCATTTAGATGCAAAAACGGCTGCTTAAAAAGGTTCAAAATAAGTGCTGTGATTTTCTGAATTATCAATGTTATCTACTAAGGTATAATGTTTGTTCTGTCACTCGGAAACTGATTAAGTGATGTTATATAAGAACTTTTAACGCTGTGATACAACCGGTAAGCAACATAGAAATTAGACTCACAACAAACAAAGATTTAAATATAATTATTTTTTTCAGAATAATACTTCTGTAATTATTTTAATATATTGTCCACACTTCCTTAATTTAGAACATAACTTTGTCTCTAATCATATATATATTGCTGCAGGAAATATACTGCTTCCCATTCCTTATGTTCCTGAAACCCTATGGTATAACCTTTAAGAAAGTCAGCCTCTAATCGCTTAGGACAGATATTTTGATATTTCCCCCCTTTCAATCCAAACTTATATCCTTCTTTATAAGTACAAAACTTTTTTAAGCCCTCCCTTCGACCTTTTGTATATTCTGCTGCCACTTCTTCTGTTTTTGAAAGCTTTAAACAGCTTACAGAAGAAAAAATAGAAGAAGACTCCCCTTGTAGGGCATGAGAATATCCCTCCTCATACAAACATTTTTTATCCCCTTCCTGATACCCTTTTAGAAAATCTGCAGAACTGGAACACATACCATGATATTCCTCTCTTTTTAAACCTAGTTTGTATCCTTTTTTATAGGTATAAAAAACTTTAAAACCGATTTTCCAGCCTTTATTATATTCCTTCAAATTTAATTTCACTTTATGCTCAGTACATGACTGTACTGTCTTATTAAAGCTCTGTTTAGCCTTACCATCTAAAGCATCTGAATAACCTTGCCTATAAGTATTAACAGTTCTACAATAGTCTGCAGTAATACAACCGGTAAGAACAATGGAAATCAGACTTATAATAAATAAAGATTGAAATATAATTATCTTTTTCATAAGGGCACTTCATCATTATTTGAAACAAATATTTAAAACCACAAACATAATATCGTAATTAAAAAAGGTTTTAAAAGTTAAATAGCTGATCTATTAAAAAATGAGTAAAATATTTATAAAATTGTGGCGGAGAGAGAGGGCGTACTAAGGGTCATCCTCTAAAATAGAATAAAACGGGAATAACCCAGTAAAATTAACAACAACCAGCCCTGCTTTCTTCCCGGCTTTTCCCACAGTTTCCCGCTCTATGCCGAACCATCACAGCAAAATCACAGCGCAGTTCACATTTACTTTAGTTTTATTTCAAATATAAAATCTTTTCTATCTGATGATGACCATTTAACAACTGAAAAACTAAATGAATGATTTGTACTTTGAGCATCAAAAACAGCACCTGATATTAGATTTTCCATTTGTTTTTTACT
>JANQSX010000241.1 GCA_028279085.1 Bdellovibrionales bacterium | reverse complement strand
CTGTCACTTTGGAAATAAAAGAGATATCCATTTTTTCTTTAAGCATATTTAAGATGACCTGTTGCTTCTCTTCTTGTCGTCCTTCCAATCGTCCTTCTTGTCGTCCTTCTTCTTTAATGGCTTCTCTTGCATTCATATAACCCCCTTTTTGAAGTATCCCTTCCTGAACAGCACGCCTCTCCACTTTATTCCATAGAGAACGGCTCATTCCAAAATCTTTAAGATAGCTTGTTAAGCTCAGTATCAGATCATCATCTTTATCTGAAAATTTATCAAATAACGACAGAGCCTTCATTAGCTCAGCTTCATTCATCTTTAAGGACCAAATTGTTCTAAATACATTCAAAATTCCTCGGCTCTTAAACTTCTTGTCCTTAAAAACTTTCTTTATCTTCGGATCTTGTACATCCAATAATTTCAACTTGTAGTTTAACATATTTTTCCTAAAAGTACCAGGAATCTTAGAAAAAAACTCGCCAAAAAAAGCTTCCTGAAAAGAGAGTTTCCATTTCCAGGCTGTTTTTCCATGATAAAATAAAATAGGTATGACAGGTTGAGGATGTCCATATTCTTTAAGAGTTTGTTTATGGATATAGGTTTGATAATTGAGAAGTTGGATAAAAAGTTGACGATTATAGCTGGATTTATGCTCCAAGAGGATAAAAATTCTTAAATTGGTTTTTGGAGTTTTTTTCAGTGGAACAGAAAAGACAAGGTCGGCTCTTTTATCTTTGAAGGTATCTTTTTCCGTCTTTAGTTTTTTCCAGTTGCAGGCATTAAACTCTACTTTGGAGAAAATGAGTTTAAAAATTTCAAGGACAAACTTAGGCTTGGAGTAAGCTTCTTTGAAGAACCTGTCATGCGGGCTAGCTGATTTTTTTGTAGAAATATTTTTTATTTGTTGTTGATTTTTTAATTTTGTTTTTTGCATGACACCCTTTCTTTTTTGAAATGGTGTATGCAAAATTCATTCTTAATTTTTTGTCATTCCGAACTTGATTTGGAATCTAGAAATTATTGACAATCAAATAATTCAATTTCTTCAGCGACATAAGGTTCATGCTTACACATAAAATCATTAAACCAATCTATTTCTTCCTTTTTCTTCTCTAAATAAGTATTAGCTGCATTCTTATCTTGTTCCGATACATTACTACCTAAATGACTTAAAAAATGGCCTGGTATCTGATCCCACTCTGCTGGTGAATTCACAAATTGATCTCGTAATTTTTTAAATCCGTCCGGATCATTTTCAGAAAGCCACTTTCCCAGTTTATTTTGTGCAATACTTGTAAATACAGAATAATGATGTGCTATTTTTATTTCCTGATCTATATTTTTTGCGTTTATGTTATTAAAAGCATCTTGCAATTGTGTTAAATATTGTTCACTGATCTCTTCTTTTGAGTCTGTCCAGCCCATTTCCTTGTAAAAATACAGATAATCGGCTTTACGGGTAAAGCCTACTTTATCAGACAGAAGTTCATTAATTAAGGTATTTTTGAGTGGGTTGTTTTCTTCTGGTTTGCCTTTTAATTTACTTATAACCTCTTGATACCATGGTTTAGCTTTATTTTCTTTATTGGTTATTAAGGACATAAGACGATTGAAGTTGGCTTTAATTTCCTCTCCTGTTGTATCATCATCATCTGGCGTTAAAATATCGTCTATACTTTTGATAATATCGTCTTTATTATCTTCTTTGATTGCTTTTGCTAAATCACATCCTTTTTTGCGATATTTTTTAAATTTTTCTTTATCCGCTCCTTCTTTCAAATAGCAGGCAGTGGGTGCACCTGCAGTGTCTTTTGTCCAGTGTTGTGTCCAGAGATTTGCGACATAACCTTTACAAGTTTTAGAGCTATTCATAAAATCAATAAAATTCGTTATATTATCTGTTGAAATATGATCATTTTCATCTAAAGACGGTTCCATAATATTTGTAACCGTATCAATAAAAATAGGAAGACTGTCTTCTGATCCTGCCTCCTCTCCTGGAGCTTTCTCTCCCCATCCGTAAAGAGAAGAGTTAGGGAACATTCTCAAGTAACGATGGCTCAGTTTATTATTTTCATCCAAAGTAGAACTGTAAGCCTGATTAATCATCATATGTTGGTTTATATGTTTAGTCCCTTCTTCCTTGGCTTCATCTGTGATTACACGGATGGTTTCAGAATCCGCAGTGTCAGTGTCCTCTTGTAATCGTTTATCTGCTTTAACCGTTTGGCAGCCCATTAAAAAAAGACTATTTACATTAGAGAACCAACCTTCACACTCATCTTCGCAGGCCATCTCCTCCATAAAATCCAGTTCCAATGCCTGGCTGTCGTTGTACTCAGAAACAGATTTCTTACCGGCAAAATAGCCGGTATGATGGCCGGAAATCACCAAAGCATCACAGAGTTGGGTTTCCATCATTTTTTTAAAGCTTTCTTTAACTGATTTACCTTCTTCTTGATAAAATTCTTTTACTTCCACATTTTCATTGCCTTTGTATTTCTCTCTTAGTTTTTCAACTTCTTTTGGGTTGTTTAGGGAAAAAAAGCAAAAAGTGGTTTTCTTTTTTTCTTCGTCTGTTTCTTGTTCCGGTTTTTTACAGGTAACAGAGGAATCAGCTGATACAGTATTTATACAAACAGATAAAAAACCAATTATTGTGAGGTAAGAGATAAACCGCCATTTTTTAAAGACTTTAGATGTGAAGAACATTTTAGAAAAAAGTGCTTTCATTTATATTA
This sequence comes from Bdellovibrionales bacterium, assembly GCA_028279085.1. Classification (GTDB taxonomy): domain Bacteria; phylum Bdellovibrionota; class Bdellovibrionia; order Bdellovibrionales; family UBA1609; genus JANQSP01. Next base: position 145 of record JANQSX010000241.1, on the reverse strand, counting down.
ATCCGTGAGTAGTAACTTTTTTGACTTATCGACCTTTTTAAAGAAAAGGTGCATTATTTTTTTAATTATAAGGTAAGAAAGACTTTTACTACAAGAGCAAGGTCTAGGTTTTAGCTGAAATATCTTCTGGATTCCGGCCTACGCC
>JANQSX010000235.1 GCA_028279085.1 Bdellovibrionales bacterium | reverse complement strand
ACTGCTGAAATAAGTCTCACTTTTTTTAAAACTGTTCAAAATAAAATGCATTGGGCGATTACCGGCCAAACAGCAGCAGAAATTATCCATACAAGAGTTGACAGTAAAAAACAAAATATGGGTCTTACAAACTGGAAAGGGGAAGAAATCAGAAAAACAGATGTGAGTATCGCAAAAAATTATCTGAATGTAAGAGAACTGAAAGCCCTCAATAATTTAGTGGAGCAATACCTGCTCTTTGCTGAAGGACAGGCCATGCAAAGAAAACCAATGTATATGACGGATTGGATCAAAAAACTGAATAGTTTTCTCCAAGTGAATGAAAAAAATATTTTAACTCATGCCGGACAAATTGCCCATGAAACGGCAAAAGAACTGGCTGAACTGGAGTATGACAAATTTCATTCCAAAAGAATTGAGGAAAAAGATAAGCAGGATAGCGATTTTGATAAACTGGCAAAACAAATAGAATCCCATAAGAAGAAAGAAGAACAATAAGTTTTTAAGTTCTAAACCCACACAGTTTATTTTGAGGGAATTACAGGAAGCTCCTTAAGAGAGGCTTCTTCTTGAAATTTTATCCTATTCCTTATACTATGTTATAAATTGAATATTTATGTTATAATGTGTAAAGGGAAGCTAAAATATGAAAAACAAAAAACGATTTAAAAACTTATTTTGGCTTGCTTGTTTGACCTTCTCTGGGATCAGCTGCTCTTCGGTAAGCCATAGCTCGGAGCTTTTGTCAGAAAACACATGGCTTTCCGCTAAAAACGGCCGCTCTTCTTCTTTTTTTGGATCCTTCAAAAAGAAGGAAATCAAACAATTTGTGCCCTCGGGTCGTGATCCGAAAAGCCAAACCATCGGGGACTATCAGATCACCATTTACTACCCTGTTTATTACTCTGATGAGGGAAATCCCGACACCTCCAAAGACAAACCCGCCTCTGTCATTGTTTCCTATAAAGGGGACATTCAATTTGTGGGAAAAGGCTATCAGTTTTCACTGGTGGAAAACCCGAAAACAGAATATAAGCCCTTGTTTATTATCAGGTATTGGTCCGGAACTATGGGTTGCAGTTTTACTGATGTAAGTTTTCATCCTGGAAAAAAGCCCTTGCTGGAAAACAGATCCTCAAGATCGGTTACAGACACAAACCCCCTGGGTGACCTTTGCTAAAAGATAATTAAATCCCACACTACTGTTTTTGTAATAGTTATTTGGAAATAGTTGAAAGTCCCATGCCGCTGGATAATTTTTTAGCAAAAGGTCCACTACATTCAATAAGATTTATGACAAGTTCTGTTTTTGTTGTTTCCCGGATGTAAAGTCCACACTGTGTTTTTTCATTTCTGCCAGCTATTTGAAAAACAGCCTGAGACCGATCGACATTATCCTGTTGAAATATGGCAATATACCAACCCTCAAAAAAAACTTTTTCTTCAAACTCGATTGCGTGTATTTCTTTTTGTATTCTTTCTTTTACAAGATGCCGGAGGGCTTTTTCCCTGTACAAGCTAAGGTCTTCATCATTCGCTCCTGATGAGCAGTTAAGGGTAAAAATAAAAAGCACAATCGGCAAAAGAGGTTTCATATACACCTTCTCAATCTCTTTATCTTTATCGGCAAAAAAGAGAAATACCTAAAAAAAATAATTTAAGAGGACTGAAAGAGGGCGAACATGTTTTTTGATTACCCTGGCTCCTCACTTGCTTTGGCTCCTCACTCTGGACTAAGCATGAAAAGTCCTGTAGAATACGGGAAATGGGTTAATCAAGCTGTATGTCCAAACGGGGGTCGCGACAATGAAGAATGTATTAATTGGAATTTTTTGTTTTATCGTTGCTGCTTTTCTCTACACACCTAGAGTTATGGGTGAAAAAATTTGTAAAGACTTCACTGCTACAGTAGAAGAGACTGTCAGAAGAGACGCTGAAGATATCCAAAAAGGTCTTAATAATTTATTTAAAGATTTAGAAAATATATTGAGCGGAAAAGAATTACAAAATATCAGAAGAAACTTTAAAAGCGGCAGACAACCCCGTATTTATGTTAAATTTAAAGGCATAGAAAGAGCTTTTTATGGACTTTCTTCGGCTAATAGTAGTTTTTTAATGGATAAATTAAAAGAAGATGTGATGACTCTGTTTACAGAAGCCGGTTTTGAATGGGTTTGGGATGAAGAAATTCTGGAAGATCGTTTAAACTATAATTATCAGGGACCTTTAAGATATGTTGGCGCTCCTCTTGGCCCGGACAATTTAGGAGTTCTTTTTATTAATTACAATGGGCATAGATTTACATCTTCTTCAAGAAAAGTGAGAGCCCAAGTGAGTATGGATTTTGAATTTGCAAGCCGGCTCAGCTTCAATATAGAATGGCATCAAGACTTTTCAACTCAATTGGTTGAGGATCAAAAATATTGCACTTTGTATATTATTTACAAAAACATACTAGGCCCTGGGGATAATAGCACAAGAGTTTTTTACTCTCTGATCATTCAAACCATCAAAGAAAAAGCTATACCTGAAATGATCAAACAAGCTCATCAAGATGGTTTCTAAATTTATCTTCAATTCCTTTCTTCAACTTAATAACTCTATTGTATATAATCGAAATGGGGGGCGCGACAAAATCGTATTATCAATATGGAAGACATAAAGTATTTTTTTCAGGAAATAGGGAGTCGGACATTAAAAGACCTTGAGAAAAAAAGAAAAGCATTTTTTTATACCGAGGTTGTCTGTTCCGTTGTTGCTCTCCTTTTTGTAAGTTGTATTGTTTTAATCATTGCAGGATTAGTCTATTACGGCAAAGAGGAGTTTGGGGGGAAATTTCTCCCTATATACGAGAAGTATTTTGCCCATTCCACACAACTCCCCTGGGTGTTGGGTTTTTTTATCGCATTACTTATTTTATTATTCTTTATGTTTTACTTATGGCTTAAACAGAGATACACAAACGCTTTTAAGGATAAAATCAATAAAAAACTCTTTTATCATCTAAACCCAAACATAAAATACAACCCAAAAGAATATATTTCCGAAGAGGATTTTAAAAACAGTGGGTTATTTCAATCTTTCAATAATTATACCGGAAATGATCACTGTTTAGGAGCTATAAAGGATTATTCTTTGGAGTTTTCTGAAATTAAAGCCTCCATGACTAGATCTTCCGGTGAATACGGTTCATCCACGACTTTGCTGTTTCATGGCCTGTTTACGAAGCTGTCTTTGCCATCCGCCTGGGAAGGAATTTATATTGTCCCAGAAAAGGAAGATGTGGGAGGTTTATTTTTAAAACCCAGAAACATCAACTCGTTTAAAGGTAAAAAGAAATGGGAGGCACAAACAAACTTTGACCAAAAATTTAATGTGTATTGTGATAATATCTCCCAAGCTCAACAGTATTTAACAGATGAGGTAAAAAATAATATTTTAAATATCTCTCATCTGTTAAACAAAAATATTTATCTTTCTATTAAAAATTCCTGTCTTTACTTAGCTATAGAATGTGGAGCTTTTTTTGAACCTCCTGTAAGGAAAGCCATACAAATAGATGAAATCAAAAAAAGCTCGGAGTTTTTTATATCTTTTATAGACATAGTTTCCTCTTCTCTCATCCCTTCATTTTCAAAACATAGTCAATAAATTTATTTTCCATATTAAAGCTGGACTAAAGCCGATCTATGAGAACAGAGGCTTCTTAATATACTTCCCGATTTTCAAAGTTCCTCAATATTCTTATTTGCTTATTGTAATAACTCGTGTATAATGGAATTATATTCCAATATACACGATATTATGTTTAAAAGAACTTTAGCCCCGTTTATCAAGGATATTTCCTCTCAGTTTCCTGTGCTGTTAGTAACAGGACCGCGCCAAGTGGGAAAAACCACTCTTTTGGAAATGTGTGCTCAGCGAAATCGTCAATATATCACTTTGGATGACTTAAATTTCCGCAACATAGCTCAAACAGATCCAAAACTATTTATA
>JANQSX010000227.1 GCA_028279085.1 Bdellovibrionales bacterium | reverse complement strand
GGTAAAATGATTTAAAATCAAAGAGGACTTGAAAGAACGTACTATTAAACGCCCTTCAGATTTATTGACCTTCACTTGACCTTTAAAGCCACTTAAATTTATTGTCCCTTTACAAGATTGCAGATGAATACGGGAATCCTCTGCCTGAATAGCCAGTTCCCCTTTATAAGAATGAATCTTTATATTACCCGCTCCTTGAAAAACTTGTACTTTTCCATCAGTGTTTTTAATTTGAACGGTGCCTTTTCCAGGCATAAACACAGAAAGTTTCACTTTCTTTAACTTGTCCGCTTCAACTCTTCCGGAAAATACAGCTACTTTTACGGGAATTTTCGGCACCCAAACCGTCATCATCTTTTTTCCTGTATTTTTTATCTTCCAAGCTTCTTTTTCATTCGGAAAGGATTTTTCAGAAATAACAAATGTAGCATCGTCCTCGTCCACCTCTAAGCTTCCTTTATATTTAATTTTTAATTCCTTTTTTTTACTATTACTCTGGAGTAAACGAATATGAATATGCTGCATCTGTATCCTGATATTGTTTATCTCAGAAGATAATTCATGTTTTTGAACACTACTCTTTTTTTCCGCATCTGCATAAAAAAGAGGAAAAAACACACTCAGTAAAAAAAATATTTGTAACTGCTTCATTACATATTCCTATAGAACATTTTCTTAGAGAAGATTCAATATAACAATTTTTTAGATCAATTTAAAGAAAAGATAATACATACAGTAAATTAACATGTAAAATTTTCACCTTTACCTTAGAGTATGTTAATTAATCCACTTTTCTCTTGGTATAAAATAAGAAAAAATTATCTTACTAAAAACAAAGAGTAACAAAAAACAAGGAGGTTTCAATGAAAAAAATACTTATTACCTGCTCTTTTTACTTTCTTACAATAGGAGCTGTTGTTGCTGAGAAAAATGCAGATACAGATAATGAAGCACTTGCTGCCGCTTGTGTATATTTTGCAGAACTGCATAAATATCAATCCTGCTTAGTAAAAAGCGGAAAAGAAGCTTGTAGGAAATTAACCCCTGGTCCCTTAGAACTTTTTCTCACTAACCCTCCCAAATTAGCTAACTCATACATAGAGTCATTTAAAGTTAAAACAGGATTAAAATGCGCTGCCATTTGTAAACCATCACTTAATAAACAAGAAACAAAAGATTGTTTGGAGAAAAAACAAACATCACAAGAATGTATTTTAGCAGAAGTAAAAAATGTTCTGGAAAACAAATGTAACGTTAAGAAGGAGAAAGCAATGAAAATAAGAATTAAACCATACTGTACACCTGAAGATAGAGAACTCAGTGTGTTTAAACAATAAATATTTAAAGCCGGCGGCCAAAATCCTTTTCCAGACGGGACAAAGAATATTTTACAAAAACCGGCCGACCATGAGGACAAAAACTGGAGAGAGGAAATTCATCCATTTGAGCTAAAAGCTCTTTCATTTCCTGAACACTTAGAGATTGTCCCGCCCGAATAGCAGAGTGACAGGCCATAGTAGCACATAGATCAGATATTTTGTTTTCTATAGCAAAACTACCCCCAAGAGTTCTTACTTCCTCTGCAAGCTGAACCAGAGATTTT
>JANQSX010000213.1 GCA_028279085.1 Bdellovibrionales bacterium | reverse complement strand
AGAGAAAAGCCTGTCGTTTCTATTGCCTCTTAATAAATGATACACTGTTTAACGGTTCATTTAAAACAAAAATGAGTTATTTTAGTTCTAACCACTCTTCCATATCTTTTTCCTGGTACAAAAGAGATTTTAACTCTTTGTTTTCTTTTTCCAACAAAGCCACTAAAGTATTCAATTCTACAATTTGATTTTGCTGTTCCAAAATTTTTATCTCTTTAAGTTCAATTTGCCTTAAGAACTCTTTTTGATAACTCATTACTTTATCCAAGAAAGAATCTTCTGTTGAGGAAAAAGATTTTTTTCTGCTATCTGATGCAGACATATCAGCCACCATTTTGGAGTGTTCTAAAGTTTTTTCCGGGTTTATTTTTTTATTTTTAAAAGTTGGTAAAATCTCTTTTTTTTCAGCAGTATCTGTATTTGCAAGAGACGGAGTTTCAGATTGTTGCTGCTCCCCATTAGTGGATACGGTCTCTTGAGCATTTGAAACATTTAAACCGGACCGATCAAGGTTTTTTACAAAAGAAGTAGATAAAACCTCTTTACGAGAAGAAAAAGACTTTAAATGCTTCAAGCTAACTAAACTCTGATCCTTTAAAAAATACTTTCCTTGTTTAAAACTAAAGGGAAGTTTTCCTGCACGAATATTTCTCCTAAGAGTAGAAACACTTACATGGTATTTATTAGAATACTCTGTTAAAGACAAAACTTGACTATCCAAATGACTATCCAGTTGACTATCCAAATGACTATCCATGAATTCTTTTCCTAGTCACATGACCTAATTTGACTATCCAAATGACTACTTAATTGCATACCCATATTATACATCATAATTTGACTATCCATAAATACAACAAATTTTCAGTCTTTGAATAGTTAAAACTTACTTTTGGGATAAGTAGTCATTCCCTTACCTATAGCATTATAAACTTCAAAAATATATCTTTCAGTAGAATAATGTCCTTCTTTTCAACAGATAAAACATTAACCAAAATAAAAGAGTGCAGGAAACAGCCCACTGACTAAAATAAAACCAGCTAACAATAACAAAACAGGCTTTAAAAAACGAGGAAAGAAAAAAGTGTCATCATCTTGTGAATCAGGTTTTTGCATATACATAACAGCTATAGGTTTTAAATAATAAAAAAGGGCTATGCTGGATCCCAAAATAGTCCAAAATAACATCCACCAAAATCCTTGATCTAAAAGACTTTGAAAAACAAAAAATTTTGCCATAAACCCACCTGTAGGAGGAATGCCGGCCAGGCTTAATAAAAAAAGTGTAATTAAAAGAGCATAGAAAGGTTTTCTTACGGCTAAACCCCTCAACTTATTCATATTTATATCCATTTCCCCTTTCTTTTCAAAAAGCCTCATACAAACAAAAACACCCAGAGTCATAACAACATACACCATTAAATAATAAAATAAGGCCGACCGGCCCATAGAAGCACCCATCTGGGAAGAGATAAGTATCATCAACAAATAACCGGAATGTGCTACTGTAGAAAAAAGTAACATTTTTTTAAAATCTGGCTGCAAAAGAGCAATGATATTCCCAAAAAGTACACTTAACACAGCTAGCCATTGAAAAAAGGCTAATAAGTAAGGTAGTTCAACAAGAGTAAAAATATTTTTCGTCCATTCAAACAAAAGCACAAAAATAGTGAGTTTAAGACCCGCGGCCATAAAAACCAGCAAAGGGGTAAAAGAACCTCTATACACATCCGGAAGCCAAAAATGGAAAGGAAAAATGGAAATTTTAAATAGAAATCCCACCACAATAAATACAAATCCTAAAGCGAAAAGTCGAGAACTGGTGATTAACCCCGGGCTATCTTGAAAAATTCTCTGTAAATCAAAATGACCGGTAGCCCCTAAGACAAAAGAAATACCATAAAGCAAAATGGCGGAAGCTACAGAACCTAATACAAAATATTTAAAGCTGGCTTTGAGAGCAGAAGAGCCAGTACGACCAAAAGCTATCAATAGATAAAAAGCCAAAGAAGCCAACTCTAGACCAATAAAAGCTATTAATAAATTACCAGACCACAGCAAAATTAAAAGTCCTAAAAGAGAGCCTAATTTCAAAAATAGCATTTCAGAAAACTTCTCCATATCCACTTGAGGATGCTGAAGACTCATAAGAATAACAAAAGCTCCTATTAAAAATAAAACCAAAGAAGCCAAGGCACGGAATCTATTAAAAATTAAAGCTTCAGAAAAAAGATATCGTATTTCTTCTCTAGACTCCGGCCAAATAAAAAACAAGAGAAAAAGAGAAGTGAAAATACCTGCTAATACAAAACTTGTAAGAATAAAAGGCGAATATTCTCTGTTTTTATTTAATACTTTAAGACTTAAAGGAATTAAGCTGAATAAAAAAAGAGACCATAAAGGAGAACTAAAAAATAAATCACTTATCATTTTCTTGTGCCATTCGTAAAAAGTTTATATTTAATATTTTCCGCTTTTTTTTAACATTTTTTCTATATGCTGAGCTTTAAACTCCAATCGTTTTATATTCAATTCATAATTCATTCTATGCTTATCTAAATGTTTCAAAGAAGAGATAGAATACTTAAGAAATGACATGGGGAAAATCCCCATTCCAAATACCAATAAAACAAAAGAAAGAATCACTCCTTTTTCCCTGTTAGAAAGATCAACAATACTATCTTTAAAAAAAGAGGATGTCTCACCGAAAAAAACACGATGAATAAGATACAGCATATAGGTAGCACCGAAAACCACTCCTGAAAGAGCTAAAACCAAAGCTCCCCACTGTTTTGACACAAAAGTTCCTATTAAAACAAAAAATTCAGAAATAAAACCCCCCGTAGATGGAAGCGCCATAGCTGAAAGAGAAACGATAATAAAGAAAATAGCCAGAATAGGCATTTTTTTAGCTAATCCTCGATAATCTGAGATATTTAAACTATGAGTTCTTTCATAAATCATACCAACCATAAGAAATAAAGCAGCAGAAGAAACGGCATGAGTAAGCATTTGATAAAATCCACCGGTTAAACCATAAAAATTTAAACTAAAAATCCCGAGCAACACATACGCCATATGAGATATAGAAGAATAAGCGACAAGCTTTTTCATATTTTTTTGCGCTAAAGCCATAAAAGCGCCATATACAATACCCATACCGGCTAAAAGGGAAATAAACGGTGCAAAAAGTTCCACTGACTGAGGAAAAATAGGCAAAAGAAAGCGTAAAAAACCATAAGAACCCATTTTTAAAATCACAGCGGCCAGGAGAGCAGAACCAGGAGCCGGAGCCTCCACATGAGCCAATGGTAACCAAGTATGAAAAGGCACAAATGAAAGTTTTATGGCAAAAGCTAAAAAGAAACAAAAAAACAAAATATTTTGAGTGCTCAGAAAAGAGTCTGATACAAAAGGTAAATCCAGCCTATAAAAATCTAAAACACTTGCACTCAACTGCCCTGTAGCCTGATGGGTAAGATTCATTAAAGCTACTACGGCCGCCAACAAAAATAAAGATCCAAAAGCCGTATAAATAAAAAACTTAAAAGCGGCATATATTCTTTCCTTTCCACCCCAAATCCCAATGATAAAATAAAGAGGTACTAAAGAACTCTCAAAGAAAATATAGAAAAGCACAGTATCCAGAGCTAAAAAAGTACCCATTACTGATGTATTCATTAAAAATAAGCAACAAAAAAAAGAAGAAACTTTTTCTTGAATAAGCTTCCATGAAGCAAATACACAAATGGGTAATAAAAAAGCGGTTAAAATAACAAACCAAAAGGAAAGACCATCCACTCCTATAAAATATTTTATCCCTAAAGCGGGAATCCAGGAAACCTGTTCAACTAATTGCAATTCCTCAGTTTGAGAATCAAAAAGGTAAAAGAGTAAAAGAGCAAATAAAAAATAAAAAACGGAAAAAAATCCAGCCCACTTCCGACACAAAATCGGATTTTTTACAAACAACAAAACAACACCAAAAACCAATGGTAAAAAAATCAAAACACTTAACATTATTTTAGTTTCCCCTCTACCTACTTTAAGTGAATAAAATGGACAAAATACATACAATAAGACCCAAAATCATAAATAAAACATAATTTTGCATATTTCCATTTTGGAATTTTTCAAATAAAGATTTAAGAGATAAAAGCCATTTTTGAACTAACAAAATAAACCCTTGAATAAGCTTTATATCCACTCCCTGCCAAAGTTCATAACTAATATTCAAAATAGGCTTTACTATTTTTAAATCACAAAAAGAATCCACCCTTAAAGCTTCTTCCAACACATTAAACACACCTTGATTTTTTTGTTTTAAATTCTCAAGCCATTTTTCTCTGTTTAAATAAAACCATCTGGTTATTCCTAACACAAATAACACTAGAGCCACTGAACCCAATATCAAGAAAATTTCCACTAAGTGAGAACCTTTAAAAGAGTTGTGTACAATGACCGGCTTAAGGTATTGTTCAATCAAATGGGAAGAATGAAAAGGTAAATATTCACTCAACAAATGCGGGATTCCTAAAAAACCACCAAAAAAAGAAAGTAAAGCTAAAATAATTAATGGAAAATAAGCAAACACATTTCCCTTTTGAGGTTTAAGCTCTGATCTCAAACGGCTTTTTCCGTAAAAAACCAGGGCAAACAATCGAGTCATGTAGAAAGTAGTTACAAGTGCTGTTAATAAAGCTAAAGCGAAAATACCAAAATGCCCGGAGGCAAAAGCCGACCATAAAATTTCATCTTTACTAAAAAAACCGGAAAAAGGAGGTAAACCTATAAGAGCCAGAAAACCTATCATAAAACAAATATAAATTACAGGTAGTTGTCGCTTTAATCCACCCATTCGGTAAATATTTTGTTCTCCTTTTAAACTGTGAATAATGGCCCCTGCTGACAGAAAAAGTAAGGCTTTAAAAAAAGCATGTGTGAGTAAATGAAACAAAGAAGCTGTAAAAGCTCCTAAACCAGCAGCTACAAACATATATCCCAATTGAGAAACAGTAGAATAAGCTAGAACTTTCTTTATATCCTTTTGAGCACAAGCAATAAGAGCCGCTATAAAAGCCGTCATAACCCCCGTCCAACTAATAAGCGTTAATACTTCCGGAGCTAAAATAAACATAGAACTCATTCGAGTAATGAGATAAATCCCCGCTGTTACCATTGTAGCAGCATGAATAAGAGCCGATACCGGTGTAGGTCCCGCCATAGCGGAAGGAAGCCAAATATAAAGAGGGATTTGAGCGGACTTTCCCACTGCACCTATAAATAAAAAAAAGCAAGCCCATTTAATATGACTTAAATCAAACTGTTCCGCTGAAATAGATTCGGATAGAACACTAAAATGGAGAGAGTGAAATTGTTGAAATAAGAAAAACATCCCCAACAAAAAACCTATATCACCAATACGATTTACAATGAAAGCTTTCATACCTGCCGCCGCTTTTTCACTGCTTGTAAACCAAAAACCAATTAAAAGATAAGAGCACAAACCCACTCCTTCCCAACCCAGAAACATCAAAAATAAATTATCAGCTAAAACCAAAACTATCATATTAAAAATAAAAAGATTCAGATAAGAAAAATATTTCGCCGGACGATTATCATGAGACATATAATACACACTAAAAAAATGAATCAGAAAACCTACACCGGTGATCACTAAAAGCATAAAAACACTCAGAGGATCTAACAAAAAAGAAAAAGAAATTTTAAAGGACCCTATATGCAACCATTCAAAGAAAGAGAAACTTAAAGATAGATTTTCTTGATGAAATAAAGAAAATCTATCTTTAAGTTTCTCTTTCTTTGAATGGTTGCATATAGGGTCCTTTAAGATTTCTTTTTCTTTTTTGTTAGATCCTCTGAGTGTTTTTATGCTTTTAGTGATCACCGGTGTAGGTTTTCTGAT
>JANQSX010000035.1 GCA_028279085.1 Bdellovibrionales bacterium | reverse complement strand
GGCTCCGGTCAAAAAGCGGAAGATCAAATTGAAGAGACTATTTATGAAGGTTTCGGTCCGCATGGTGTGGCTGTTATTGTACATTGCTTAACGGATAATCGTGTTCGTACAGTATCAGAAGTTCGTTACTTATTTAAAAAACATCAGGGAAATATGGGGGAAAGTGGTTCTGTTTTATGGATGTTTGATAAGGCTTCTCTAGTGTGGGCTAACAAAGAAGATGGAGATAAAACAGCGGAAGAAGATGCTATTGAATCCGAAGCGGAAGATTTGGAAAAAGTAGAGGAATCTTATTTATTTTATGGTAAATGGGAAGAATTTCAAAAATTGCGGGAAAGCTTGAATAAAAAAGGTTGGTTAATTACTAAATCGGAATTAGGTTATAAGGCTAAAAATAAACTAGAAATAAATGAAGAGCAAAAAAAAGACATACAAAATATGTTGATAGCTTTTGATGAAAACCCTGACTGCAAGGCTGTGTACACTAATATTTCTTAGGTATGTCATTCCGAACTTGGTCTGGAGTTCAGAAGCCAGACTGTTATTCCCGTGAAAACGGGAATCCAGTAATGCATGAAACTTTTTCTGGATTCCAGATCAAGTCCGGAATAGTGAAAGCCATCAAAATGGCTTTCAGTTTACTGGATTCCGGATCAAGTCCGGAAGGACGAACCTACGCCGGAATGACAGAATGAAGATTGATTTTATTTTTCTAAAAATATATATCTTAAAAAGAACTATTTATAGAGTAGAAAGTCAGAAAGATGAAAAAAATACTGGATGAATTTTATTATCAAAAGCAATGGGAAGAAAATAAAACATATTCCTATAATGCAGGGGAAGAGAGAAAAAACACTTTTATTATTGATACTCCTCCCCCTACTATTTCGGGTGCTTTGCATATCGGGCATGTGTTTAGTTATACTCAAACGGATATTCTAGCTCGTTTTCAACGTATGACAGGTAAAAATGTATTTTATCCAATGGGCTGGGATAACAACGGACTGCCTACAGAAAGAAGAGTGCAAAATTTATATAAAATTACTTGTGATCCGACTCTTTCTGATAAAAATGAATCTTTAGAAGAACTTTTATTACGAAAAGACAAAAAGAAAATATCTCATCTTACTCCGGTATCAAGAAATACCTTTATTCGTATTTGTTCCCGACAAACAAAAGAGGATCAAAAAAAATATGAAAAACTTTGGCGTCATTTAGCTTTATCTGTGGACTGGGGACAAACTTATGAAACTATTTCTTCGCATGCTCAAATTATTTCTCAAAAATCTTTCTTGGATTTATATAAAAAAAGCTTTGTAGAAAACCGTCACACACCGGTATTTTGGGACACTCAGTTTAAAACGGCTGTGGCTCAAGCGGATATTGAAGATAGACAAAGAGAAGGTTTTTACTATGATATTAAGTTTCAAGTGCAAGGGGCGGAAGATGAGTTTGTTATTTCCACTACTCGTCCGGAGCTTTTGCCGGCTTGTGTAGCTGTAGCTGCTCATCCCGAAGATGAACGGTATAAGAAGTTTTTTCATAAGTTTGCTCTTACTCCCTTGTTTTCTTCTGCAGTGCCCATTTTGCCTTCCACTCATGCTGATCCGGAAAAAGGAACAGGTATTTTAATGATATGTACTTTTGGAGATACGGAAGACGTGCGTTTTTGGGAAAAACATAAATTGCCACTTAAACAAATTATCAGTCCTGAAGGTTTTTTGGAGCGAATAAATTTTAGACTTCTTGGTGATTCTTCAACGATGGGTTCCGGCCTTCGCCGGACTGAAAGCCCTAGTAGGGCTTTCAGTTTACTGGATTCCAGCCTTCGCGGGAATGACGGCAGAGGTG
>JANQSX010000192.1 GCA_028279085.1 Bdellovibrionales bacterium | reverse complement strand
TCTCTCTAACCTATTAACTGTTCGTCTTATACGTTCTATTCTATGGCTATTTGTTCGTATGGCTCTTGCTAACCTTCTTCTTGCATTTTGTAGAGCTGCTTCAGCTCTACGCACTTTATTTTGTCTTATAACCAAACCTGGATCTGTAGCCATTTGATTTTTTATTCTTGCCGCTCTTTTTTCAGCACTGCTTAACGCTTGTTTTGCAATTCCAACGGCTTTTTCGGCATTTGCAATTCCACTTCTTGCATCTGCTATTTCTCTCTTACCTGCCGCTCCGTAATCATCAGATGTTGTCTCAACTAAATGATCCGGTTCACAATACTCCAACGAAAAAATACCCGGATGTTTTAAAAGCTCATCACATAATTGTTGAGCTTTCACAAGTCCATTCTCTTTAGGCCATTCGAAAATCCATATTTTAAATCTTTCAATCGCTGATTTTTTTACTAAATCTTTATTTTCTAAAAATGAAATGATCAGTTTTTCCTCCTCAATATCCGGCCAATTATGAAATTTAAGAATAATCCCTTTTGCTTGAAGAACATTTTCTTTATTATGCTTGGGGAAAGAGGGTGTTGTTTTCTGTTGAACTATAAGATTCTGTGAAAATAAATTTATAGAAGAACTATTTTTCTTAATAGGAAGGGTTACTCCATTAGAAAAATCAGAGAATAAAAGAACTGAAAATAAGAAAAAAAGCTTCATGATAAAATATCTATACTTGAACTACAAATAACAGTATTTTATCTTTTAAAATTTATACTGATTATAAAATCGTCTCAGAATTTAAATTTCAAACACTTATTTCTAAAAATGAAACGATAAAGTATATGATTTACAGGCAAGTGTTTATATTATAAACAGCCTTTATCGGTTTAATTTATAATAATAGCTGATATACTGAAAAAAAGTTGAAGATTATTGTTTTAAATAAAAACACAAAAAACCTTAGTTTTCTGTAGTAATGACCACTTTGAAAGCATTCACTTCTTCTTCCACTTCTTCTATATAAATATTTTCAAACTTTACATGAGCGGCTTTTAAAATATCTTCACGACATGATTCAAATAAGAGTTTATTTTCTTTGTTTGTTATAATTTTTAACTCTTTTAAAGGAGTGGAAAGGCTTTTTTGTTGAGAGGCCTTTTGATTTCTAATTTGTTCAAGTAAATTAAAAGAAAAATCAAGTAATTTATTTGAATTACTAATATAATTTTCTTTTATTTTATTATTAGACCATAAAGATAAAGTGTCTTTTTTGAAGTTATCCACCCAAGAAGATAAATGAACGGAAAATGTTTTTTGTACTCTACTCACATATCTTTGAGACCATATATGTTCTGTTATATAAGGCATATAAGGAGCTAACATTTTAACAAATAAATACATACTTAAATCTAAAGAACAAACGGCGGATTGAGCTTCTTGGTAAGATATATTTTTCCCATCTACTTTAAAATGGCTAAACTGATAAGCCCTTCCTTTTACTAATTCCAAATAATTATCACAAAAACGCCAAAAAGCTTTTTCAATCAAATCCAAAGCGGAAGCGTAATTAAATTGTTTTAAGTAAGAACCAGCCTGATCCTGTATTTCCAATAAATACATTAACCAAGCTCGATCTATATCCGTAGAAATATAAGATAAAGATTTTTCAAAACCTATAAATTTTTCCGCTGCTTTTAATAACTCATTATCACTTTGAGTATCATCGGAATAATTACTAAAAAAAGAATGCATTCCTTGAATTTGAATCTGTGTAAAATGAAAGGCGTTATTTAATTTTACAATTAATTTTCTACCCGTTTTAAACATATTTTCATCATAAACCGTATCTACTCCTAAACGAGCCTTCCCCGCCCAATATCTGATAGCATCAGCGGAATACTCCTCAATAAGCTCTTCGGGAGACAAACTTTTCTTTGCTGAACCTTTTTTGGATTTACTTATTTTTAACCTTTGAGGATCCATAACCCAACCACTAATGGCAATATGTTTCCAAGGAATATTTTTATCTGAATTATCTTCATGAAAAAAAGATTTCACAATAGTATAAAAAGCCCAGGTTCGTATAATCTCATGAGCTTGCGGGCGCAAGTCAGCAGGAAATAGTTTTTTATGTCTCTCTTTATCATGGCCCCAATAGCTGCTAATTTGAGGAGTCAGAGAGGATGTAGCCCATGTATCCATGACAGCTGTATCAGCAGTAAAACCTTTCGTCTTTTTTCTCCACTCTTCTGTATAATTTTTTAAGCTAGAATTCCAATCTGCAGGAGCTGAAGACATGGGATCTACAGGGTTTTTGTTTATTAAACCTATTTCAGGCAAAAGGGGTTTGTCATAATTCGGAGTTTTATTCTCATCCAAGGCATACCATACAGGAAAAGGCACTCCAAAAAATCTTTGTCGGGAAATGCACCAATCCTGGTTTAAACCTTCCACCCACTGTTCATATCTTTTTAACATAGAAGGAGGATGCCACTTTACTTTTCTCCCCTGCTCTAATAACTCATTTTTATATTTCAATATTTTAATGTACCATTGACGAGTGGGTATGAGTTCTAAAGGGTAATCTCCTTTTTCATAAAATTTAACAAATTGTTCTGTAAGTTTTGGTTCTGACACCAGATATTTTTTTTCTGACAAAATTTCCACTACTTTTTTTCGAGCTTGTTGCACTCGTAATCCCTTTAAATCAGAATAATATTTATTAGCTTGATCCGGATTAAG
>JANQSX010000174.1 GCA_028279085.1 Bdellovibrionales bacterium | reverse complement strand
GAACAGATTTTAATGTAATAGCTCATTTTGATGAAGGTTTTCCTAAACGAAGAGATATGAATATAAGATATGCTTTAGGTGGTGGAGAATACGGTTTTTTACTAGGTTCTTTTTTGAAGTGGGTTCCTTTTCCGGATTATAAGTACCAACCCGCCGTGGGCGCTTCTGCAGGTATCTCTTATAACATGTTTAACCTGAGCGCTCATTATATCGCTCTTCACTTACGCCCGCTCATTAGTAAAGAGATTGGAACAGTTGTAGGAAAATTCATTCCGTACCTTGCATTTCCTGGCAGTATTAGAATTAAAAATTTTTCTGAAGTACAATTTCCTCTTCGGTTTGCTTTCGGAATAAGAGGAGAACTTTTTTTCATTCACTTTCATAAATTTGAACTGAATCTTGAGTTCAGTACAGACTTTGCTAAATACACCCCTTCTTATTTTAGTGTAGGAGTCATTACCTATTGGCAGTAGTTTTTTTATCCGCAGGGATCAGCAGATAAAACTTTTGAACCATTTAGGAGTTATTATCTTTAGTGTAATTTTTTTATCTACAAGGATTAATAGATAAATTTTTCAAGTCAAATCAAGTAATATTTTTTGGAAAGAATGTAATTGATTTGTTGCTGATGTAAAAATATACTGTGAGTAAGCTTTTTTATAGGTTTTTCGTGACTATTAGATGGGGCGATTCGAACATTTACAAGGCTTGATGTCTCTCCAAGTGACTTACTTTTAAAATTCCCAAAGAATTGTCTAATAGGCTTTTAGCACTGATTTTATAGTGAATAGGCTGGGAAGCAAGGCTGTCTCGGACCAGAAAATAAGGGCCGACCCTTAAGGTAAAAGGGTCTATATCATTTGTTCCATAACCTACAACCACTAATGCATGTTGGGTAGAATCGGTGCTGTTAATGTTTATCCAGTCCTCAACCTCTTCTCTGGAGTTAGATTTAATAATTAGTATAGGAGGCCTTCTATGATCGATCATAGCTTTTAATAAATCGAAAGTAACTGTGCCGGAATATCGTTCTATATTTTTTATAGATATATAGCCTATATGTTTTGGTTCTTTTTTCATAGAAGAAGTAAGACAATAACGTGTATTTGTAAATGTATCCATTCCAATACCTATTCTAATACTTATTGTAATACCTATGTCTCTTTCCCAGGCCCCTTCCGCTACGATGTCAGAAAAGCTGTGCAATTCTTGACAATCTGGTGACTGTACTCCGTCTTCCTGATAGCGAAGAGTGGCGTAAACTGAAAAAGGAGATAAGGTTTCGTCTCTTTTTAACTTATGTGTCCTTTGTAATTCCAGCTCCAGATCGGAAGCCAAAGCGAATCCGACACAAGCATTTGATTTGACTTGAGAAGAAGGAGACGTTCTGTATAGTTGAGATAGGTTTTTTTGTGCAAAATAAGGTATTGGACCATCGATTCCTAAACGGCTTAAAAATGGAAGGGCTTCCTCTGGTAAGGGAGAATCCTCCCTATAGAACATATCAAACGCTTGAGCAGGTCCTCCTTTTGAGAAACTCTTTGAAAAGGAAGAAGAAAAAGTATTTTCTGTGTATCTTGCTATATCTGTAGAGGTTTCTGTATTGATTTTTTCAAGAT
>JANQSX010000146.1 GCA_028279085.1 Bdellovibrionales bacterium | reverse complement strand
CTATTATTATCAATCTCTTTTTTGAGAGCAGAAAAAATATTTGGAACTCTTTGAACTTCATCTAAAATAACTCGTTTTGATAATCCGTTTACAAATCCGATCGGATCTGTTCTTGTTGCTTTAGTTATCACATCATCATCAAAATTGATATATTCATATTTTTTAGATGTTCCTATCATGCGAGCTAATGTTGTTTTTCCACATTGGCGCGGCCCGTGAATCAGCACAACCGGTGAATCTTTCAAAGCCTCCATTAAAAGTGATTTAATATAGCGTGGGTACAAAGTCGTTTTAGGCATACTTTAGGTTATTATGAATATAACTGATTGTCAATCTTTAGGGGGCTGATCGCCGATTTTAGGTGGGGCCAATCGCTGATTTTAAGAGGGGCTGATCGCCGATTTTAGGTGGGGCCAATCGCTGATTTTAAAGAGCCTAAATGGGATTACTGGGAAAAGCCCGTCTAATAGCCGGAGGATAAACCAGTCGCATAATCAGGGAGACCTCCCCCTATACCTTGTTGGAAAACTCCCATCTCTCCATAACCTCCATAGATGGCTCGGGCTTTCTTACCAAAAGAGCTTTGTGGGATTCCAATCATAAATGGCACCCCTTTATCATAATCTTCATAGGCCATTCCTGTTTTTTCTCTCAAATAACTTTCCGGGACATGAAACATAAACCCCACTTCCATATCAGGGGCTTCATTCCAGCCGTGTGCTGTCAAAGCATCCCTAACCTCTTCAAACTCTTCCATGAATCCGGCCCGCTCCAGCAGTCTTTTAAGTAACTCATTTTGCACATCTTCATTTGGCATCATTCCCCAGTGATTTTGGAAAGCGTCTTCTCTTAAAACTTTCTTTCCTTCAAAAAAAGCAGCCTCATTTTCCAGGATATAGTTCATGCCGTAAAAAGGAGCCATTACAAAAGCCCCACCTTCTTCTGCTAACCGGGCCTTGAATTGTTGCATTTGTGCCTGTGAGATGGCTTCTTCTGAAAAATAAATTTTCATACTGGCGGAGGGACTCCCCCCTCCATTTCCAGGCCCATCTCCATCCATTAAGACTTTCGCAAAAGCTTCACCTCTCCCGTAACTGAAATAAGACAAGGGAAAGGAATAGACCTTTACTCCCATCTCTTTCGCTTTAACAGAATCCGGCATTAGACCTGCTCCCTCATACATTCTTACAACATCAGACCATGAAGCTCCATGTGGAGCATAGTAGTTATTAAACATAATCACTTTTCCTTTAAATCCTTGTCCTGTTATGTCTTTTACTGTCTTTACCCCGTCTGGAAAGACTAAATTCCCCGATCCTATCTTTATAATCATTTGTCCGTCTTTTACTACTGTATCTGAAAAGCCATAGCCTGGGTGTATGTTTGAGTCAACATATCCTTTTAACTCTTCCTCAGAAACGATCCACCCTGTTTTAATTCCTGAATTTGCATATCCTTTCAATTTTTCATTAACAACAATCCACCCTGACCCCACAAAACCGTTTCCCTGCAATCTATACCTTGTTCCCTCGGCAAAGCAAGGTGTAAAAAGCACACTGATAAAAAATATTAAAATTAGAGATTTCA
Organism: Bdellovibrionales bacterium; assembly: GCA_028279085.1. Classification (GTDB taxonomy): domain Bacteria; phylum Bdellovibrionota; class Bdellovibrionia; order Bdellovibrionales; family UBA1609; genus JANQSP01. The sequence goes on along the minus strand of JANQSX010000146.1, from coordinate 4,487 downwards.
TTTTGTCTCTTTAGGTGTCCTATCTAATAAAGTGCCGCTGAAGTTCATTGAAAAATAAGGCATACTCCCCTTATATTTCTCATCATTCATAATCTTTTTAACTTCCTCATGAAGTTCCTTATGAATCTGCTTAAGCTGCTTTCTTCCCTTTTCATTTAAAAACTCTATACAATAATAAGCATAGCGTTTTGGATGTTTCATTTTACCTCTTTGAGTTTCCTGTTTAATAAAGCATCACTAAAGCCTGCTGAAAAATAAGGGGTGTCCCCTTTATTTTCCTTATCACTCATAATCCTTTGAGTTTTCCGGTGAAACTCCTTATGAGCCTGCATAAGCTGGTCTCTTCCTTTTTCATTCAAATAATCCACACGATACTGAATATAGTTTGTCTGTAAATTACCTGGCTTGTATTCTTCCGCAAGAAATATCAAATGCGCTTTAATAAGCTGAAAGGAGAAAGTGATCTTTTTATCCAGCTCTCTTATTCTATAACTGCCTCTTTCATTTTTTGCTACAATGTTTTTCTTCTCCAAAGTTTCAAGGGCTAAAAGGCCATGCTCTCCAAAGCTCTCTCTTATTTCATCCTCCGTAATTCCTTTTTTGGAAAAAGCCAAAGCCCAACAAATAAAAAGGTATTTGTCAGAAAGCAAAGCCTCCAGCATCTGTCCCATATACTCGGAGGTTTTCTTTTCCATAGTGACTTCAAACATCTTTACAACTTCTTCCGGAAGGTTCTTTTTTAATTCAGGGATAAATTGGATGAGTTTAATAATGGTGGTTAATGAAGCCTTTTTGGAATAGCCGTTAAGGAGGCGATTAAAGGTTGTGGGTGGAATATCTATTTTTTTGGAGATAGCTGTTTCATTGATGGAGGGATTTTTCTGTCTTTCTTCTATCAAGAACTCTCTTAAAATTTCTGCAATTTTCTCACTCATACACAAACCTAATAAAATAACTCATTGTGTCGGAGAGCCATTTGAAAGGAAAAAGACAATTTTTGTCAAGAAATGGAAAGACTGGAAGTAAAGATTTTTAAAAAATTACATAGTGACGAAGTTAAGTGTGGTTGTTCTTTAAATAAACCTATAAAATCATTAAAAAAAGTTAAAGTTTTAAGCTTTATCCTCCGATAAGAATATTATAAGGAGGATAAAGTTAATATGAAATGTATATATTGTAATTCAGAGAAAGTAAATAAGCATGGTGTTTTAAAAACAAAGAGAGGTAAAACACTAAGATATAAGTGTAAGGGTTGTAATAAGACTTTCACAAAAAGGAATAGCTCCATAAATTACAGGCACAGAAAACAGCATTTAAGGGAAGCTATAACTAAGATGTATTGTGAGCGTATGAGCTTAAGGGGTATAGCTCGTACCCTTAATGTTAGTTACCCTACTGTGGTTAAATACTTCAGAGAAAATGCAGAGCTAGCTAGAAAATCTAATAGAAAGAGACTTAGTGAAAAGGGGCTTGTAACCTCTTATGTTCAGTTTGACCAATTAGAAACTTATGAACACACGAAAAGAAAACCTGTAGGTATTCAACTATCTATAAGGCATAAAACAGGTGAAATAATATCTGCTAAAGCTGGTTATATCCCTGTCCGTGCTTTAGCTGTTTCAAAGGCTTATTCTACTAAGTGGAATAAAATGGCAAATCAATCAAACCATACTATAAAAATGATTCAAGAAACTAAGAAAGCCCTTAACACCAAGGGAAGTACAATCTCCTGTGATGGTTATAGACCACAAATAAAACTACTTAAAAACATTTGTAAACAATCCTTTATTACTATACAACCAAGTATGAAAGAACATAAGAAAATAGATAGGGTGTTCCGGCGGATAAGACAGGATGTTAGTAGGCTTGGTAGGAAAACCTTATCTACCACTAAACGGCTTGAACAATTACAGAACCACCTAGACCTTTATACTGATTACCATAATGTTAGGAGAGCCGCTTAAAGTTTCAAAAAGGCATACCGAACCGCCTAAGTATGAAACATAAGTTGAAAATTGACCTTAATAAAAATAATCTCCTTTTTGGTGATTGTAAAGAATGGTTACCTTTTATACCAAATAATTCTATTGACCTTATTTATATAGACCCACCATTTTTTTCAAGTAAAGATTATGGGATAATATGGGGTAATGGGTATGAAACAAGAAGTTTTACAGATAGAAGAAAAGGAGGGATTCACCATTACATTGGGTGGATGTGGGAACTTTAAAAACGGATGTAGCAACCTTAAAAAAAGATGTTAAATCTATAAATAGAAGGTTGTATAAACTAGAAAAGAAAATGGATGAATTTTCCCATTTTAAGGACAGGATAAAACAAGCGGCTAAATAAGAACCACACTTAACTTATCCACTATGAAAAATTAAAACAAAATGGAGGAATTTGCTGTAAAAAATACAAATTCTGTTAAATAAAAGGAAATACCAACTATAAGAAAAACTTATAGTTAATGGTGCTTTTTAACTTTTTACAGACCAATATTTAAGAACTGTTTTTTAGCTTCTGTATTTCTTTCTCAGACAAGCCTGTAACTTTGGAAATGAAAGCAATATCCGCTTTTTCTTTCAGCATATTCAGAACAATCTGTTCTCGGCCTTCCTGACGGCCTTTTTTCAGACTTTTTCTTTCACCTTCAAAGCGGCCTTTCTCTTTGATAATTTCTCTTACATCTTGCATAAGTTCATAACTCAGGGAATTTAGAATTTAAGAGCCGTTTTTTAACTTCTGTATTTCTTTCTCAGACAAGCCTGTCACTTCGGAAATGAAAGAAATATCTGTCTTTTTTTTCAGCATATTCAGAACAATCTGTTCTCGGCCTTCCTGACGGCCTTCCTGACGGCCTTCCTGACGGCCTTTTTTCAGACCTTTTCTTTCGCCTTCCCAGCGGCCTTTTTCTTTGATAATTTCTCTTACATCTTGCATAAGTCCTCCTTGTTTTAATATCCCAGCTTCTACAAGCAGCTTTTCAGCCTTTCCCCAAGTTTTTGAATCCAACTCTGTATTATCTCTTAAATACTCCAATATCCTTAATTCTACAGTCCTTCTCGCCTCTCCCTTTAAACCCTTCAATACCTCTTCACACTCAGCAAAAGCACTATTTATTTTTAATACAGTTGGTTTCTTCTTCTTTAAACTCCATATCTCAGATAATAGTTTTATAACGCTATACCCTTTAAATTTTCCACCCTTAACAGCTTGACGGATTTTTGGGTCTTGCGTGTTTATTATCTTCGGTTCGTAGTTTAGCATATTTTTTCTGGATTCAATAGGAATCTCGGAAAAAAAAGGCCCAAAATCCTCTTCTTGTAGGGATTTTTTCCATTTAAGAGGCTGTTCTCCATGGTAAAACAGCACAGGGATTATGGGCTGGGGATAGCCCACTTGCTGAATGCTGTGTTTTCGGCCTAACACCTGGTAGTCTAAAAACTGATTAAACAGGTCTTTATCATAAGAGCTTTTGTGTTCTAAGATAACGAAAATTTTTATCCGGTTTTTTGGATACTTTTTAAAAGGGAGGGAAAAGATAAGATCGGCTCTTTTTTCTTCAAAAGTGTCTTTTTCTATTTTCAACTTTTTTAAATTATAGGCCCCAAGCTCTTTCTTTGAAAAAATAAGTTTCAGCAACTCTTTAGCAAGCTCTATGTCAGAGTAGAAGAGTTTGAAGAAACTATCGTGGGTGAGTTTTGGCTTTTTCCTCTTTACCTGAGATTTGTTCTTTTCCATAAAGAATCCTTATAGTTTCGTTTTTTTTAGCGTCCAGAATATACAGGTTTATTTGGACATACAATTTATTTTTTGACCAAGCGGTATCTCCATGAACCTCTTACGGTATTGTTCCAATCAGGAAAACCCTGTCACTTCCAATTTAGGAAAGGCTATCCGTTTTCACTGATTGGGAACCTGAAAAAAGAAGCTGGAGCTTAAGGCAGCAAGGAAGGATTTTTCTTTCCAAAAAGAGAGGCTTTGAGGAAGTCTGGATAGACGGGTGATCTTACATTTTTACTTAAATCTGCTTAATTTTTGGGCAACAAGGCCCTATTTTCAGTAATTAAAGGGAGTCTGTCCTTAATTCCAAGGGAAAGGTAGGCTTAGTTGAAAACTATTTTTTTTATGTATCAGATTTGTCCTTGGACTCCAGGAAAGATGTAAAATTTACCTGTCCTAAATAACAGGCTTGACCAGGTCTGCAAACATTTTATAGACAGACTGGCAGAGGTTTGTATTAAATAGAAAAAAGGGGCTTCCTTCACAGTCCGGAGGAGGCCCTTTAAATTAAAAAGAATGGCTTTATTTCTCTGAACTTAAGGTTTTTTTTTGATTTTTCAGGGCTTTAAGTGTAAAGAAAACAGATGATGCAGGGTTAAGCAGCGAATTTTCTTAAATGACAATAGGATTGCCCACAGAAGAACAAGAAAATCATTAAACCTGTTTTTGAAATGAGAGAAAAGGGTGGAGTAAAATCTGAA
>JANQSX010000137.1 GCA_028279085.1 Bdellovibrionales bacterium | reverse complement strand
GTGTAAAGGTTACACACTTTACACTTCCTGAATAAAATACTGGATTTACACTTATTTATCTGAGATTGGTGTCGCAAATAAAAAAACAATTATTTATCTTAGCATAGATATTTTTATTTAAATGTTGGGAGATGTATGAACCAACAAATTGCAATCTTTTCTCTTATTTTTTCTTTTATGGCTCTGACCACAAATGTAAATGCACATGCAAAATCAAATAATATGTTTCTTTGGTCCGCTGAAAAAAACGGACACACAATCCATTTACTGGGAACAATTCACCTGCCTTTTCCCCTGAAAAGCATTATGTGTGCTGATGCCATTCTTGAAAAAATAAAAAACAGTGATCTGATCTTTACGGAACATCTTTACAGTGAAAAAGAAATAAGTGTTTTATTTTTACAGACAGTAAGTGCGCTACACTCTTCTGAGGATGGACAGGAATATGAAAGTTTAACTCCGAATGTTCAGGATTTTTTAAAACAAAAAAACATATTAAACACCAACCTGACTTACATGGGATACATAATTCTCCTCAAATATGCAATGGGGCAGGAAACACTCAGTAGGTTTGATCCCTCCTCTATAGGGTCTATTGGACACACAAATAAAAAAAATTGCCACATCCCAAAATACACCACAAGAAGCATTGGACTCCGATGCCATTCTTAAAAAACTGATAGAGGAACAAATCGCAGATATGAAACATTTGATTTACAAGAGAATAAGAACCGATACAGTAGGCATGGCCGAACTGGACATCGCCATTTATGAATACCCATCATCTATTTCCGTGCAAAAACGAGGTGTGGAATATTTTATTAGAAAATACATGTCAAATGACGCTCAATTTTTCAGCCAATCACCACCAAAAAATATTAACAACAAGCTTGTCTCCAAACAACGCAACCAAGAATGGTTATCAAAACTCACTGAAGCCCACCGCAATTACGAAAATATTTTTGTAGCCGTGGGAACAGGTCATTTAGTTGGACAAAACATTGAGCAAAACAACCTAATAGATAGGCTGGCACAACAAGGTTTTACTATTGATCAATTCACTTGCAATGCAAATTAAAAAGCTTCTTATTTATTCACATTCAAGAATACCTTTTACTTTACCTGTATATCCACCCACACACTTTTTAATTTCTTTAAGTTTATCTGCCATTTTTGTTGCACCTGTTGTTGGTGTGCTGCTAGTTCTGAAATCTGATGTTGCAGAAGTAACACATGTCTGAAAGTCAAGAGTAGCATTGGCTACTTCCGTAAGCTGATCTTGAGATAATTTTAATTTTTTCCCATCTAATTTGTTCGCCGCTTTTTTTGCTGCATTTGCTGCACATGTATTCATTACTTGAACATCCGCTTCATTCGCACATTTATTAATTTCATCATAAGCATCACAAACCGCTTTTCTCTCTTTACTCTGACCACAGGAACCGAGAATTACAGTGAAAAATAGTAACGCCATTATTTTCATAATATACCTCCATTATGTTTAGTCTTTTAATTTACCCTCTATATGTAGAAAAGACCAAATAACCACATATAAACATCAACTTATTAAATTCTTTAAAGCGCATGTCAATATAAAAAAGTAATAAATTGTCGCGACCTAAATAACGGCCCATGCGTACAGTTTCTTGACAGAATTACTTTCTTACAAACGCTATTCACTTGAATAGATGTTTTCTGATTTAAAAAAATATGTATCCAAGGGAGTAAAAAAAAATAATGCACATATAAAAATTAAAATAAAAGTTGACAGGTTTTTTATCTTTTTATTTCGTCTCTCAACACTCTTTTATTTCTCTTTTAGAAATCAAAGTCTCCTCTCCCTTAAGCAGATGAATAAAAGATGGTTTTGTTGACTTTAAATACAAAGCTGTAAGATGTTTCGTCCCTCCTAAAACCTGGTTTTTAAAAATCCATGTTATATTAAATAAAACAACATCAAAGGAGATTTCATGCAAAAGTATTCTTCACAAGTAAAAAAGCTCAGCAACCAACAGCTACTCTCTCAAACTAAATTCCTGGTTCAATTTGATTTCTATCTTCTTATTTAGTGATTTAGCGCTCGCTTATAAAACAATTGACTATATTCTATACAAAATACACTTTACATTAAGTGCTTTTTATTAATTTTTTTTAATATTCCTTATCATTTTCCACTTTCTATCCGATTATTAAAAGAAGTAAAAGTATGCAGTTTAAAAGTTTTCTAATACCAACATTTTTGATTGCCATTTTATATCACATTCCAAGTAGTACTAGTGAGGTTCATGAAACACTTTATCGTAAGGTCATAGAAGTGCGTCAGAAGATGGAACAGCTAAATGTCCATCTAACAAGACTTGAAGAACAGGCTCAAGCAGCTGTAAAAGAAGTAGAGCGATTAAAAGAAGAGAATAGATTTTCGAAAGAATATCGGGATGCACTAGAAAAAGATATAGAAGTAGAAGTGATGGGTTTTAAAAATAGAAACTCCATCTGTAGCAACCACAATCAATTAAAGTCTAAGCAAAAAAACTCTATCTGTAAAAAACAATATATTACTTTTTTAAAGAATCTAACCAAATAATAAAAGAAAGATAAAAATGAAAATAATTAAAGTTGGAATTGTTGTAGTGATTTTCTTAACTGCTGCTATAGGCTATAGTTACCAAGGAATTGGTGGTAGTTCTATAGCTCAAGATATGCTTACAGAAATGAATTATATAAATACAGAAATAAATAGTATTTCATCTGATATTTCTCAAATAAACGATCTTATACGAGATGTAAATCGGCAGATTGTCTCCTTAAAAGAAGAAGGAAAACAATTAGAACAAGAAATAAAATTATTAGAACAAGAATAGATCAAATTCAAAAGTATAAAAATTACTTCTTTAGTTTTTCTCTTTGAGTTCTTTTTTCCAATTCGCTACAGTATTCATCGTTTCCAAGGGGCTTTTTTCTTGTAGAGGATACTGCTCAATTTCCTGCATGAGTTTTTTTAAACTGGATTCTGAATCAAGTTCAGAATGACGACCAAGTTCAGAATGACGATCAAGTTCAGAATGACCAGCCTTTGTTACTCTGGATTCCTTGGTTGTCATTCCGGACTTAATCCGGAATCCGGAAGAAGTGTGTGACTCCTCACGAACTGAAGAACCCATTTCTCTTTTTTTCAACAACTCATTAGCTCTTTTTACAACTTCACTGGGAAAACCAGCCAATCGCGCTACATGAATACCATAAGATTGAGCCAAGGCACCAGAAACCAAAGTGTAAAGAAAATCAATTTCCCCGTTTTTTTCACTTACACTCAAATGCGCATTTCTTATAACAGGAAATAACTTCGCCATTTCCGTCAATTCATGATAATGAGTGGCAAAAAATATAATACTTTGTTTTTTTGTAACTAAATATTCCAAGATAGCCTGCGCCAAACTCATACCATCATAAGTAGCCGTGCCTCTGCCAATCTCATCCAGTATAACTAAGGAGTTTTCATCGGCTTGTTCTAATATTTCAACAGACTCCTTCATCTCCACCATAAAAGTGGAAAGTCCCTGTGAAAGGGAATCACTAGCTCCAATACGAGTAAACAATTTAGTAAACACCGGCAGTAAAGCCTGCTCGGCGGGGACAAAACTACCTGCTTGAGCCAAGATAGCACTCAAAGCCACCTGCCTCATAAGAGTGCTTTTTCCGGCCATATTCGGACCTGTTAAAAGCAGACATTCCCCTTTCTTCATACGAATAGTATTAGGAATAAAATGTTGGCTTTGTTTTTGTTCTACCACCGGATGACGGCTGTTCACCAAAACCAACTGATATT
>JANQSX010000011.1 GCA_028279085.1 Bdellovibrionales bacterium | reverse complement strand
TGGATCGAAGCCATTTTTTTCTTTCTGTGATTAATCCAAAAACATAGTAACCTCCAGCCAAACCGGCTAGAAAAACAGCTACAACCAATGTAAGAGAGCGGGCTTCACTACCTGTTAAAATAGTAAGGTATCTTTGCCACACTACTTGTGCACATAGAGCGGAAAATCCTGTGAGCATTGTTGCACAATAGGCCCATCTTATATACGAACAGGAACTCATGGAAGTCTCTTCAGGTTTTGTCATTAAGGTAACTGAATAAAAACATAATAAAATAAATTAACTTTTATTAATTGAGCTTGTTTACACTGGTTTTGTAGAAAAGCCTTATTTTTACTAGAGTAATCCTGAATATAATCACTCCAAGCATCAATAAGGGCTGGATGACCACCTTCCACTTCCCGCCCAAAAATAGCTTCCACATGCGCTATATTGGAAATAGTAAACTGTATATCCCGACCATTTCTACCATGCAGCTTTTCTTTAAAATAATACATTCTTAGAGTTTCCCAATCCACTTTGGATTGTTTAGCCACTCCGGCAAGAGTGTCACCTTTATGAGTCCCTCGCAGATTCGTTCCTTTGCTAAATTTAATATTTTCCACAGACTCTACAGCTCTATTCACCCAATTGGGTCCCCCATTGTAGGCGGAAACAGCCCGCCTCCATGCATCCCTTTTTTCAACCGGCATATCTTTCCAGCTTTTAAAACACATATTTTCACCAATATCAGGATTTACCCGATTATAAAAATCAGACAATATATTTTGTCCATAAAATAAATTATTAGTTGGATTATACAAACACTGTTCATTAGCCACACTACCTTTAGCATTATCACGACACTGGTGCTGTGTAGCATCCACTTGCAACAAACCCACACTAGCTTCTTTTGTGCCTTTGCCCTTATTCAAAGCTTTACAATCACCAAGACTTTCCGCTGTCATCATGGCAAGTGTGACATCCGGAAGAATTCCTTTATTGCAAGAATCACAATAAAGCTTTGGTAAAAGATCAGAAAATTTCATGCCACAACTTCTTTCAACATTATCAATCACTTTTTGTAACATACCCTTTCCAGTACATAGCTTACCAACTGCTCTAGTTCTACTCCCTGAACTCGCCCATCTACCTAAAGAAGCATCTCCTTCCGTCACCGCTGACAACCATGAATTCAAACGCTTTACCTGATCGGGTGTAGTAACATTCATATTATTCAAAATAACCTGTTTCTTTTCGTCACATTCAATACAATGAGATTGAGCTTCTGTCTTTGAATCCTCTTGCTTTCTTTCTTCATTCTTCACATTCATACAACCTTCCGGCCATTCTCCTTTAGGAACAATAATAGCGGGAGCTACAGTAGCTCCTGGTTTTAGAGTATATCCCCTGTCTTTTTTTTGTGTACTGTCCGCATCTTCTATTTTTTTAGGAGTATATTTACTTGAAGAACCATAGTCCTCTATATCAGAAAGAGATGTAAGAGTTAGATTTCCTTCAATGTATTTACCGTCTTCTACTTCCATTCTTACTAAATCGAGAACCGTACTATTTGTATAAATTGGTTCAGAATAGCCTTCCACATATTGTGGAGTCCAACCCTCCATATTTGGGTTTGATACTACTTGATAGTTTGCAATCATAGGAACCATAGCTTGAGGAATAGGTACAGGACCCGTATTAATCATATGTAGAGATTGCATGTAATTCCACATAATCTGCTGACAAACAATAGAATGAGGGTTGGCACACAGAGGGTGAACAGCTACCGGATTTCCAGTGATTTGCGCGTTTAGATTAAAATTAGGGACCACCATCAAATTCGGATTAGCCTGAGCAAAACAGGATAATAGAAAAACTAAAATAATTAAAATTTTTTTTAATACATACCATTACTTTACGGATTTTCCAGACTGAAAATAAAAAATATCCTTATAAAAAAAGAATACTACCTCTTCCACTAAACTAATAGCCCACTTCAAAGGGGGTTTCGGGAAGAGTAAGAATTTCACACCCCCCCTCCTGAATCAAAACAGTGTGCTCAAACTGAGCGGAAAAAGTCCTGTCAGAAGTTTCATAATATTTAATCTCTGAATCAGGAATATCGAACTCTTTTATAGGGGCACTAGTTTCATTAATCATAGGCTCTACTGTAATACAACATCCAGCTTGTAATAACTCACCTTTACTTTTTTTTCCGTGAGAAGGCACAAATGGATCTTCATGGAAATTTTTTCCAATTCCATGACCACCTATTTCCAACACCGGATACAATCCTTTTCTTGTTACATATTTATTAATGGCAAAACCAATATCCCCAGTTGTATTACCTGCTTTTACTTGCTCAATACCCTTAAGCATTGCTTTATAAGCACATTCTGTAATAAGTTTAGCTCTTTCCGAAACCTCTCCCACATAAAAAGTTCTTGAAGTATCTCCATGAAAACCATCTTTGATACAAGTGACATCAATATTGATAATATCCCCTATCTGTAAAATGTAAGATCCGGGTACTCCATGACAAATACAATGATTGACAGAGGTGCAGACAGATTTAGGAAACCCTTTATAACCCAAAGGAGCTGAAATCGCTCCGAGAGATACAGTTAATTCATGTACAGCCTGATCTAATTTATTTGTACTCACCCCCGGTTCAACCATTTTACCCACTTCAGACAGTATATGAGCCGCCAGGCGGCCTGCTGAACGCATAAGCTGAATTTCATTTTCTTTTAAAGGGATCATATATTCCAAAAAAAGAAGCCTACTTCTAAAAGCAGGCTTCCCTTTTAATTAAATTATCTTAGCATTATCTACTTTAAATTTTTACTGATAACTTTTGTAGCTTCAAACATACTAACCTGTCTCTTATTCCCAAAAAGTCTTTTTAGAGAATCATCCAGATTAATATTTCTTCTATCTTTTGAGTCCTGTAAATC
>JANQSX010000131.1 GCA_028279085.1 Bdellovibrionales bacterium | reverse complement strand
AAGAGGAGTTTAAGAATCCTAAAAAGCCGGAAATGAAGGATTCTCGTGTTTATTTTGGAAATAAAGACGCTCCTATTACTATCGTGGAATATTCCGATTTTCAGTGTGGTTATTGTGCTAAAGCGGTAAAAACCATAGAAAGGGTTTTAAAAAATTATCCTGATAAAGTGCGTATACTTTACAAACATAAACCTCTTTTTCCAGGCTCCGCTAAAGCGGCGGAATATTATGAAGCGATTGGGATGCAAGACTCTAAAAAAGCCAGGGATTTTCATGACATGGTTTTTGAGAGAAAGGGTGAAATTAAAAACGGGGAAAAATTCTTAAAAGAATTAGCTAAGAAACTAAAAGTGAATATGGGTAAACTGGAAAAAGATTTAAATTTGGTAGCTAATATTGTTCAGTCGGATGCTAAAGAAGCGGAGAAATTTGGATTTACCGGTACTCCTGGTTTTCTTGTAGGGGGAGTTAGTCTCCCGGGAGCTATGCCTTACTCTGAATTTAAAAAAATTGTTGATCGTCATTTAGCTGATATGGAAGATGGCGGTGAAAAAGACAAGAAGGAAGATAAAGAGGATATGAAAAAAGAAGAAACTAAGAAAGAAGATAAAGGTTAAGAAAAGAATAAAAAAATCATAAAATATTAAAGCTGCTTATGTTACAACAGCTTTTATGTCTCAATTGTCCACTACGCGTAAAGTGAAACCAGAATGGTTAAAGGTTCCTCTCCCTTCGGGAGAGGAATACTTTCGTATTCGTCGCTTACTCAAGTCTCTCGATCTAGTCACTGTTTGTCAGGAGGCTCATTGTCCCAATATGGCGGAATGTTGGGGGGGTGGTACAGCCACTATTATGTTAATGGGAGATGTCTGTACCCGTGGTTGTCGCTTTTGTAATGTTAAAACAGGAAATCCTAAAGGTTGGCTAGATCAACAAGAGCCTTTTAAAGTGGCTGAAGCCATATCTAAAATGGGTTTGGAATATGTGGTTTTAACTTCTGTCGATCGAGATGATCTGCCGGATGAAGGGGCCGGGCATTTTGCTAAAACAGTCAGTCATTTAAAGAATCGAGCGCCCGATTTACTAGTAGAAGTTTTAACACCTGATTTTAAAGGCCGCACAGATTGTATAGAAATTATTTTATCCGCCGGTCCGGATGTGTTTGCTCATAACGTGGAAACAATAGAACGTTTAACACCTAAAGTGCGTGATCCTAGAGCCGGTTATAGACAATCTTTAAATGTATTGGAAACTTCAAAAAAGATAAATCCAAAGATTTATACAAAAAGTTCTATTATGTTAGGTTTGGGCGAAACAGATAAGGAAGTAAAGCAGACTTTAAAAGATTTACGTTTGGTGGGTTGTGATGTGTTAACTTTTGGTCAATATCTGCGGCCTCAAAAAAGACATTTACCTGTAGAAGAATATATAACCCCGGAAAAATTTGATGAGTGGAAAAAATATGCGTTAGCGGAAGGTTTTTTATATGTGGCCAGCGGCCCCTTAGTGAGAAGTTCTTATCGAGCCGGGGAGTTTTTTATGAAAGCTCTTTTGCGTAAAGAAAGTGCAAAAAAGGAAGTGGATTATGAAAAAGATAAATGAAAATGGTTACGGAAGTTATTACTAAGATACAATTAAATACAATAGGATATTGAAATGAATGAAGAGTCCAACTTAAGTATAAAATTGCCGGAATTAGGTGAGGGAGTCACAGAAGGTGAACTAGTAAAGTGGTTAGTCTCTGAAGGGGATACTATTCAAATTGACCAACCGGTAGCTGAAGTAATGACTGATAAAGCGGCTATGGAGGTGCCTTCTCCTTTAGATGGAGTGGTAGAGGGTTTTTCCGCTAAGGAGGGAGAGACTGTTCAAGTGGGGGATACTCTACTCACAATTAAGTCTCTTTCTGATGAAAAAAAAGAAGTACCCTCTCAAAGTGCAAGTCAAAAGGAAGATACTCAAGGTGTGACTGAATTATCGGAGGGTGTTTCTCAATTAAAAGGGATTTCTCCGGTAAAATCATTAGAGGAGAACTCTCATGCTCCGGTAAATAACGTAGCGGATGGGGTGTTAGCTACTCCTATGACTCGTCGATTGGCACGGGAATTGGCGGTGGATTTGAATCAGGTGCAGGGAACAGGCCTGGCCGGGCGAGTTACTAAAGAGGATGTTTTAAAATATTCCGATAAAAAATCGGGAGGTGCTTTACCAACCCATATACCCTCTTCGGCTATGGCTTCCGGTTTTTCGATTCCTGTTGACGGTCAGCAGGAACGTACATCTCTTAAAGGAATTAGAAAAAAAATTGCTGAAAAAATGCAACTTTCAAAAACAATTATTCCTCATTTTACTTTATTGGAATCAGCCGATGTGGAGCAGCTGGATAAAGTGAAAAATTCCGTTAAGGAGATGTTAAAAGAGAAAGAAATAAAAATCACTTATCTTTCTTTTGTTATGAAAGCTCTTTTACATACTATAAAAGAATTTCCCATGCTCAATGCCGGTATTGATGACTTTTCAAAAGAGGTTGTAATTAAAAAATATTATAATATTGGCTTTGCAGTGGATACTCCTCGAGGCTTATTGGTTCCGGTGGTAAAAAATGTAGATAAAAAGTCTCTTTCTGAAGTGAGTTTTGAAATTCAAACTTTGGCGGAAAAAGCCCGCACGGGTAAAATTCAGCCGGAAGATATGAGTGGGGGCACTATTACCATTACCAATATTGGAAGTTTGGGAGGGGAGTACGCCACTCCTATTATTAATGCGCCGGAGGTGGCTATTTTAGGGATGTATCGTCTTTACATAAAACCCCATTGGGATGGCTCTTCTTTTCAACCTAAAAAGACGATGAATTTTTCTTTAACTTGCGATCATCGTCTCATTGATGGTGCTGTATCGGCACGAGTACTGAAATCTTTTATTCATAAAATAGAGAATCCCCTCAATCTTTTTATTTAAACTAAAATTACTGAAAAGAATTTTTTTGCATTTTTAGAATTTATTGGATTTTTTTGGTGGCGATGGCTACTTTTCTAAGACCAACGGATTTTATAGCATTAATAACCGCAATCACTTTTCCATGAATCACATTTTTGTCTGCTGAAATAATAACATGAGTTTCCTCTACTTTTATATTTTTTGTTTTTAATTGTTCTTTCATTTCTTCTAGATCAAACATTTCTCCGTTGAGTAAAACTCTACCATCTTCACTGATGGTGACATTTATTTTTGATTGTTCAACAGTTCCGGAAGAGCTAGCTTGCGGTAGATCCAGAGAAAATCCGGTTTTTATTATAAAAGGGGCGGTGACCATAAAAATAATAAGTATCACCAGAATAATATCTACAAAAGGAATGATATTAATTTCCGCTATGGGTTCACTGTCTTCTATTAGTTTGCCTTTCATATTTTTTCCTTTATTTGCAATTTTTAGCAAAGGAAAGCAAAGTTTCTTTCATAGATTCCAAGTGATAAAAAATCATTTTTAATCGTTTTTGTAAAAAATTATAAGCAGTGATAGCCGGAATAGCTACAATGAGCCCTACAGCAGTAGCTACTAAAGCTTTGGAAATACCCACCATAACTACAGCTGCAGAGCCACTTTCTGAACCTAAAGCTTCAAAAGCTTCCATGACTCCAAAGATGGTTCCCAACAAACCAATAAAAGGAGCATTAGATCCTAAGGTAGCTAAAAAACCAAGTCGGTTTTCCATTTTTGGTTTGAGAGCTAAAAGGTGAGAGTCCATCATTTCTTCAAGACCTTTCTCCCGTTTGTCAATAATGTGTTCCCAGGCTTTTTGCAGGAGTTTTCCGGCAGGTAGAAGGGCATATTTGTCATATACTAGTTTCATGTGAGAATTTCTTCCACTTTCTAAAGCTTCTATCATTTCGTTAAGAATCAAAGACGTTTCTGATAAAAAGCTTTTCAAGAAAAAAAAACGATCCAGTATAATAGTTAGGGAAAAAACACTTAAAATGATTAAAAACCACAAAACCACTTCATGGGCGGCGGCAGAAATAGAAAGAAGCTGATCGGTAAGCAATGTAA
Organism: Bdellovibrionales bacterium; assembly: GCA_028279085.1. GTDB lineage: Bacteria > Bdellovibrionota > Bdellovibrionia > Bdellovibrionales > UBA1609 > JANQSP01. The sequence goes on along the minus strand of JANQSX010000131.1, from coordinate 2,108 downwards.
TGATCTCCCCTGTTTTTTCATTAAGATTTTATGTACTCAATTAATTAAAATGAATTTATTATTTTATTTACAATGCGTTTATGTTTTTAAGCTTAAAGCACACTGTAAGCTTTTCTCAAGTGGAATTTCCTGTATTTTAAGACTAAAGAAGGCTTGAAATAGAAGTTGCATTGCTTTAAGGCGCTTTAAGGTCTTTTCTTAATGGGCATTTACTGTAAATATTGAATATATGTGTAAAATGAAAAAATTTAGTATCCGCTTTTTTTGCTGTATTGTTACATATTGTCTCTTATGTTTATCCGCTTGTTCTTTTTCTGATATTCGTTCTCCTTCCTTTTTAATTTTAGTTGTGGATTCTCTAGGCTTTAATTCTGTTTCCTGTTACGAGGATGATAGTAAACTGGTGCAAAAATCAGGGTTTGCTCAGTTTTGTCAATCCAGTATTCGATTTCATCATGCTTATACTCCTTCTGTTTTAGCACAGCCGGCTTTGGCTTCTTTGTTGACGGGTCTTTATCCTTATGAACATGGAGTGTGGTCAAATGGTTCTCACTTTTTATCTTCCCGCTTTAAAACGGTGCCGGAGGAAGCGATTGCAAAAGGTTATCGTAGTTCTTTTTTTTCCGGTGGAGGGGCTATTTGGCGAAAATCCGGTCTAGCCCAGGGGTTTGAAGTGTTTGATGATAATATTCATTTAAGTTGGAAGTCTGTTTATCGTCCGGCCGGGAAAAATATCCGGTTGTTTTTAAAATGGTTGGATCGTTTAGATCGTCAACAACCCTTTTTTTCTGTCTTATACTTTTCGGACTTGCAGTTTCCTTTTTTACCTGTGGAAAAAGAAGTGGGTAATTTACAGTCTCTTCAAACCCGGTCACAATGGAATGTTTTGGATCGTTCTTTTTATTATTTAATTGAGGAATTAAAAAGAAGAAAAAAATGGCACTCCACTTATGTAGTGTTGGTTGGTACAAAGGCTCATGAAAAACATCAGTCCTTTCGCCAAGGTGAAATTCCTGCATGGAGTTTGTTTAGTGATAACACACAACTGAGTTTATTTATTAAAGGACCTAGTAAATTCAGAAAAAAAGCTCGTTATGGGAATGTGAATACGCCAGTGACTTTAGTGGACTTAGGTTGGACTCTTCTTGATTTATTAGATAGTACTGTGCTTCAGCAGAAAACAGCCTTACCTCATGAAAAATTGTTTCCGGTTATATCTCTTAAAAAATATTTAATAAAGAAAAATATAATTCAAAAAACAGATCAACCTTTCGGTTTTCAGTCCGGCTGGAATTTTTTGAATTTAGATAAAACAATGAAATTATCTTCGGTTATAAAAAGTGAGATAGATCAAGTGATTTCCGAGCGGCCTTTACTAATGGAATCGGGCTGGCCCCTTTGGCGGCAGTCCGGTCAAAGTCGCTTTGCTATTAGAAAAGGCCCGTATCTGTTTATTTATGATGAAAAACCGAAATTGTATAATAGTCTCAGTGATCGACGGGAGCTTAATGCTCTTTCTATTTCCGGTTCTCATCCGAATTTATTGAAGTTTAAAAATAGTTTTCTTTTTTATTTTGATCGTATTGGGGTAAAACCGTGGAAAGCACCAAACCTTTTATTTACGGAAAAACTTCATGTTGGTAAAAGGGTTTTTAGTTTGAGTCCTTTTCAACCTTCCGGTGAGGCACAGAACTTACTCCGTGTACTGATGAAAAAAAATCCTAATGACAAAGAATTAATAAATTGGAGAGCACAGTTAGCTTTGAGAAATAAGCAATGGAAAGTGTTGAATGTTTTAGGAAAAAAAAGCAAAAACTTTTACTGGCAATATGTAGCTAACCAAAATTCAGAAGCAAAAGAAAATGGTACAGTTCAAACAGACTGTGAAAGGCTGTTTAAAAAAAAACCGGGTGGAATGAATAGTTCTAACATGATTTTTACGGTTTTCCAAAACTCTTTACTTAAGAAAGGAGACAAGCAACCACCGGATTTTTTATTTCAAAATAGAATAAACTGTCAGGATAAAAGTTTAGTTAGTCTTTATCAGTGGATTCAAAATAGGGATAAAAACAGGGATAGAAAAATGCAATCCAGGTTTTTTTATTATT